>CAZTDL010000102.1:0-10012 GCA_964612775.1 uncultured Lentisphaeraceae bacterium | reverse complement strand
AAGTCGGGCGTGTATTCGATCCATCTTAAAGTTGATGATCCGCAGAACACCGCGAGATTCAGCAAGATCGTGGAAGATGTCCGGATGCTTATTCCCATGCATTCTGTTCGCACATGGAGGAGATCGACAGCCAGTTGTTCAACGCGCTGGCGGTAGAAAAAAACATGATGGTGATTCTGCTGATGTTCATCACGGTGGTGGCGATCTTCTGCGTGACGAACACGCTCATTGTGCTGACCGTCCAAAAGACGGATGAAATCGGTTTGCTCAAGGCTCTGGGCTTTTCGTCGCGACAGGTGATGGGGGCCTTTGTGTTGCACGGGTGGATCCAATGCCTCGTCGGGACGGTGTTGGGCATCGGTGCGGCGTTGTTGATCCTTGAGAACCTGCATGTGCTGGTGGCTTTTTTGGCGAAACTCGGCGTCGAGGTCTTTCCCAAGAGCGTTTACGGGCTGGCGGAGATTCCGTGGCGTGTCATCCCCGGCGAGGTTGTGTCTGTTTCGGTGTCGGTGATCCTTTTCTGTACGGTGGCGAGTTTTCTGCCGGCATGGCGTGCGGCCCGCATGGATCCTGTGACGGCGTTGAGGAAAGAATAGAAAGAAAGGGGTACGGCCCGGCGCTGTGCCCGAACGCGAGAAGAACATGCTAGAGGCAACCAATCTGCAGAAGACGTATATCCTTCCGCATAAGCGGGTCGAGGTGCTGAAAGGCGCGTCGATCACGGCGGATACGGGTGAACGTGTGGCGATCGTGGGGCGCAGCGGTGCGGGCAAAAGCACGCTTCTGCATGTTTTGGGCGGATTGGACCGTCCCGAGTCCGGCGAGGTGAGCGTGGATGGGAAATCGCTCTATGCGGTTTCGCAGCGTTTGCGCACGGCCGTGCGCGCGTCAAAGATCGGATTTGTTTTCCAGTCGTACCATCTTTTGTCGGAAATGGATGTCACGGAGAACGTGATGTTGCCCGCAATGACCGGCGTTCTGAAGATCACGCGCGCGCAGATGCGCAAGCGCGCGTTGAATTTGCTGGATCAGGTGGGGCTGGCTGATCGTGCCACGCATATGCCGCTGGAGCTCTCCGGCGGCGAGCAGCAGCGCGTGGCGTTGGCGCGCGCGCTCATTAACGAGCCCGCGCTGATTCTTGCCGATGAGCCGACGGGGAATCTGGACCGCATGACGGGCGGGCAGATCATGGAATTGCTTTTCGGCCTTTCCTGTACGCGCGACTTGTCGTTGGTGATGGTGACCCACTCGCCCGAAACGGCCGCACTTTGCGACCGTGTTTTGGAGCTGAACGACGGAATGCTGATGGCGCACACCGCGTAGTTTCCGTCCCGCTCAACCACGTCGTTCTGACGCGGCGTTTCTCCCCGCCTCACATACGCCTCCGTGGCTGCGATCGTGTTTTGAGGTTAGAAATCGCGCAGACGGAAGATGAGCGTGAGACGTGCAGAGGATTCTCGCGGCTGTCCGTCCCGCGTGCCCGGCTTGAAGCGCGCTTGGGATGCGGCGCGTTCGGCGGCCCTGTCGAGCTCTTGGAATCCGCTGGAGGACACGAGCGTGACACGGGTTGCACGTCCGTCCACGGACACGACCACATCCAGAATCACCGTGCCCTCTTCGCCGCGCCGACGCGCGCCGATGGGGTAAGAAGGCCGGATCTTGCGCTCGAGCGACGGATGTCCGTCAATATGTCCCGATGCGCCCCCGTTGCTTTCCGTCCCGTTCCCGTTGGCCATATCGACGGCCGGCAGGATTGCTTTTGACGCCGCCCCCGTTGCGGCCGTCTCTTTGTCGGGAGGCAAGGGCGTTGCCTGGGGCGGTGTGGGTGCCGGGGGAGGCGGAGGAGGGGCGGGCGGCACCGGTGCGGGCACAGGCTGAGGCGCAGGGGGCAAGGGAACCGGTTCCGGGATCGGCTCGGGGAGGGGGAGCGCGTCGGAAAAATCGGGCTTGTCGGGAAGTTGCGGCTGTTCAGGTTGAGAGATCGGCTCGGGCAGCCGGATCGTCGGCAGCGTCGTATCCTGCGCTGCCGAGGTTTGTGCGGCGCCCGGCTGGCCCATCTCTTCCTCGGACAGGGATAATTCCACCGAGGAGACGTCGAGGGCGGCAGGTTCGGTTATATCCGGCTCACGGGGATGTGTGATCAAGTAACCGATGAGCAACATGCCCAAGAGGTGTATGGCCGCTGAAATCGTGAAACTGACAATATGATCGGTGGAAGCCATGAGTATACAAAGACACGTTTCTCCGCTAGCGAGGGAGCCCTATGTCTGTTTTGGACTTGTTTGTCGGGAGTGACGCGTTTTGCGTTTCTCCGGTGACTTGGAAGGCCACTCGCTCTACGCCGCCGTTTTTGAGCTTCCCAAGCAGCTCGATGGCGATCCCGAGCGATGCGGTTTTGTCGGCGCTGATGAGAACCGGCGTGGCGCTGGCGCGCCAAAGCTTGACGGTAGAAAGCACTAGCTCATCCAGCGGCAACGGCGACTTGTTCAGGCAGAGGGTGTTATCTGCGGTCAACGTGATGATCGTCAGTTCGCCTTTTTGACGGGTGCCTGTCGCGGATGGCAGTTCTACCTTCAGACCGCGATGGACCGACATGGAGAAGATCGAGAAGACGAAAACGACGAGAATCAGAAACATGACATCCATTAGGGAGATCATTTCCATCCGCGCTTTGCGATCTTCGTAACCGGAACTCAGGCGCATGGCTTACTCTCCCGGTTGGCCGCTGAGAGCGGTTTTGCTGAGGCCGGTGTTGTAGGCGAGGCAGAACTGATGGATGACCTGCTCCAATTCCGTGGTGCGGTGATTGAGCATCGAAACAAGAAAGTTGAAGGGAAAAAGGCATCCGATGGCGACGATCAGGCCTGCGGCCGTCGTGATGAGCGCCTCTGCGATGCCGGCGGTTGCGCCGGTGGGATTTTCCATGCCGGCGGCGTTCAGCATGTTGAACGTGTTGATGATGCCGGTGACTGTGCCGAGGATGCCGAGCATGGGGGCTACCGTGATGGTGGTGTCGAGAACCGAGAGCCTGCGGCGAAGGCGGTCAACCTCCAGCTGGGAGGCGGCTTCGAGCGTTTCCTGGAAACCGGCATCACGGTTTTCGAGTGCCTTTGAAAGAACTCGGCAGATCGGTGAATCCGCCTGCTTGGCGCTGGCGAGCGCCTCGTCAAACTTTCCTTCGCGCGTAAGGGCGATCAGCGATTTTTGCGTATTGCGGAAACAGAAATTGGCGGTGTTGTATTTCCAGAAGGCGAAAAGACGTTCCAGTGCGACGGCGAGCCCCATCAAAGAACAGAACAGAATGGGCCACATGACCGGCCCGCCACGGTCGAAAAGAACGGACGCCGCCACTAAAAGTCCTTGAGGATCCTCTATCGCGGCTTGGGCGAAAAGAGGGACAAACGAATCGCACATAAAAAGAGCCTCCACTGCCGGTACGGTTCTTTCTTGCCGTACGTCTAAACCAGATAACGCCGTCGGCCCGCCGTCGGTTCACATCACTTTCATTTTTGGCAGATCCTGGATGTCCACATATCCGACAAGTTTATCTTCGGCATTGACCACCGGCAGATCATCGATCTTATACTTTTCGAAAATGCGCAGGACGTCGATAGCGAAGGCCTCGTCGGTCACGGAGATGGGCTTGTGAGTCATGACGGCATCGACCGGACAGTGTATGATATCCTTGCCTTCGGAAAGAAGGCGGCGCAGGTCGCCATCGGTAAAAATGCCGGCCAGGCGCCCGTCGGGGTGGGCCACGAGCGCGGCTCCGCTTTTAGCCGTGGTCATGGCCATGATCGCATCCATGACGGTGGCGGTGAGCGGCAGTTGGGCCTGGCGCTCTCCCGTGCGCATGATATCCTTGACGCGCAGGACGAGGGCGCGGCCGATCACGCCGGCCGGATGCAGGCGGGCGTACTTTTCCTTGTTGAAATGGCGAGCTTCGATCAGCACCATGGCGAGCGCGTCGCCCACAGCCATGGTGGCGGTCGTACTGGTGGTGGGAGCCATACCGAAAGGGCAGGCTTCTTTGCCGATGCGGACGCAGAGCACCACGTCGCTGAGGCGAGCGAGCGTACAGTCCGGATTCCCGACCATGCCGATGATGCGGATACCGAGGCGGCGTACGGCGGGGATGAGCTTAATGACCTCGTCCGATTCACCGGAGAAACTGAGTGCCAGCAGCACATCATTCTCCGCGATCATGCCGAGATCGCCGTGCATGGCTTGGATCGGATTCATGACGACACTGGTCGAGCCGGTGCTGGCGAGCGTGGCGGAGAGTTTCTCCGCAATGTGCAGATTCTTGCCGACGCCGGTCACGACGATCTTGCCGCCGTTATCAAGGACTTCCAAAATGAGTTTTACGGTGGCGAGAAAATCGTCTCCGAGAGCGGCCTGTGCCGTTCGGAGTCCGTCGATTTCGGTGTCCATCACTTGCCGAGCGCGCGAAAGAATTGAAGCGTTGTCCATAAGAAGTAGTCGTTGTTTCGGGATTCGCCGGCAAGGCTTTTTCAAGCCCACCGTCTTTCAGTATTGAACGTCCAGTGTAGCGCAAAGGGCTTGGGGCGCAAAGCGTCTTTTTTTATCTTGAGGGATCGTTTCTCCGAGACTAGAATTTCTAACCGTCAGGGATAAATGAACCATGAGGAATAAACCCGTACGAAAGGAGTCCGCCATGAAAACCTTCGATATGAAAACGACGGCGCACAGCCAGTTTGTGAACATTACGGATGAGGTTAAGAAGGCGGTGAAGGCATTGGGTGTCACCGATGGTGTGGTGACGGTTTTCACCCCGCACACGACGTGTGGACTGACGATCAATGAGAATGAGGATCCGAATGTGGTGGCTGACCTTCTCAACCGACTCAACGCCTGGGCGCCTTGGAAGAACGACGCATACCTTCATGAGGGCGGCAATACGGCGGCGCACGTGAAAACGGCGCTGACAGGTTCCTCGTTCCAAGTGATAGTGGTGTCAGGCATCGTACAGCTCGGCATGTGGCAGGGCCTTTTCCTTTGCGAGTTCGATGGCCCCCGCATTCGACATGTATGGGTGCAAAATGGTTGAGGAGCCCGCGAGAAGAGGCCTTAAACCGTCAACGCTGACCTTCGAACGCTGAACGCTCATGGTTCGCCTTCAACGTTCGGAGCGTAAGGATGGACGTTATTTTGTAACATCCGAAACGGTGTGGCGGTGCAGGACTTCTTCATATACAGCAAGGGTTTTGGACACCATCTGATCGAGTGAAAAACGCGAGAGAGCGTCCTCACGTAAGCCCGTAAAGGTTGCGTGTGAGGCTTGGATCAGCCGAGCGGCGAGCTGAGATTCGTCGCCCGGTTCCACCAGCCAGCCGTTGAAGCCTTCGCGGACAATGTCCAGGGCTCCGCCGAACCGGGTGGCAATCACAGGGCAGCCCATGGCCAGCGCCTCGGCCATCGAGCGGCCGAACGATTCCGGTTTGTCGCGGTTGCCGGATACGAGCACGTGGCCGCACGCGTAGATTTCGGCAATCCTGTTTTGGCTGCCGGCAAAAGTCACGTGATCCTGCAACCCGAGCGATTCCGCGAGCTGACGCAGCTCCTGCGCATGTCCGGCGCGGGACGCCTCGGTGCCGCCCACAATTACGGTTTTGATAGAGGGGAGCGTTTGTCGTGCCAAGGCCGTTGCCCGGATGAGCACGTCGTAGCCTTTGAGCGGCGTGATACGGCCGACGCCAAGCACCACGAAACGTCCTTCAAGGCCGAACTGTTTGCGGAACCGCGTTATGAACGCCGGGTCGATGAGAGCCGGATCGAATAATTGAGGGTCGATGCCGCGCGGCACAAGCCGGATCTTTTCGGGAGGCGTCCCGTAGTTTTTACGGATGTAATCCACGACTGACGTGCTGGGGCAGATTACCCGTTGGCCCGCAGTCATGATCCGGCTGTAGGCGTTCACGCTGTTGAAGCCGTGAACCGTGGAGACGAAAGGCAGCCGGAGCTTCCGGTTTGCCAGCACAAAAAGCCAGCCCGGCACGCGGCTGCGGTAATGCACCAGATCGGGGCGCACCTGTCCGAGTGTGCGACGTAAGGCTGTGATCCGTTGCGGGACGGTCAGCGGATTTTTGGATTTCATATCCAGCGTCAGGTGTCGTCCGCCCTCGCGCTCGATGGTCTCGGCCAAACGGCCCCCGCGGGAAATCACGGTGCTGACAAGGCCGCGTTTGACGAATTCGCGGTTGAGTTCAACCGTGCCCCGCTCGACGCCGCCTTCGTCGAGCGCCGGAAGAATCTGGAGAATGTGCATAACGGGTATGATACAGGGTTTGGGGGGCAAGGTTCAAGGCGGCAGGGTTTCGGTATTCCATCCGCCGTCCAACGCTGATAAACTATGCGGTGTTGAAAATGAACCTTTCTATTTGTACGGGTGCCGCAACGCCGGGCGGATACCGTGAGATGTGGCGTATCGCCGCGCCGCTGATCCTTAGCATGGCGTCGTATACCATCATGCAGTTCTGCGACCGCGTGTTTCTCTCGCGATACAGCAGCGTGACGATACAAGCCGCCCTGCCTGCCGGCATATTGGCCCATACGCTGATTTGTTTCTTTCAAGCGCTGGCGGGCTATGCGGGTACCTTCACCGCGCATTATTACGGCGCGAAAGATTCGCGGCAGTGCGTGCGTGCCACCGTTCAGGGGCTGTGGTTGGCGTTTGCCTCCTGGCCGTTGATTTTGCTGCAAATTCCGCTCGGAAACTGGTTCATGTCTCTGAGCGGGCATGCGCCGGATGTTTTTGCGGCAGAAAAGACCTATTTTGTGATTCTCATGGCTGGAGGCATCATGGTGCCGCTGAACGCGGCCATCGGCGGCTATTTTATGGGGATCGGGCGGACAACGGTCAACATGATCGCCAATGCGCTCGGCTGTTCGCTGAACATTGTTCTCAACTACATGATGATCTTCGGCGTCTGGGGCTGTCCTGAGATGGGTATCGCGGGCGCGGCTTATGCCACTCTCATCTCGGGTTCCTTTACCTGCCTTATCCTGATGGCGCTTTTCTTGAGGGAGCACGATGTTTTGGCTTTCGGGTTTCCGGCGGTCTTGAAGCCTGACCCCGCGCTGCTGTTCCGCATTCTCCGTTTCGGTACGCCGTCCGGGCTTCAGCTGCTGATGGACGTCGGCTCGTTTGCGGTTTTCATCATGTTCACAGGGCGCATGGGGGAGGTCGCGCTGGCCGCGAGCAACATCGCCTTCAGTATTAATAATCTGGCCTTTGCTCCGTTGCTCGGGTTCGGTCTCGCGGCCGCGACGGTGGTGGGGCAGCATCAGGGGGCGCGGCATGCTGAGGCTGCCCGCAGGGCCGGTTATACCGGTCTCAAGATGGGGTTGATTTACATGTGTGTGATCGGCACGACCTTCCTTCTTTTTCCTCGGGGTTATTTCGAGTTGTTCCGTTCCAAGGATGCGGCGTATTCGGCTGCGGAGTTGCTGGTGGTGGGGCGCACCATGCTGCTCCTGATGACCTTTTGGGGCTTGCTTGACACCGTGTCGATCGTCCTCAGCGGCGCATTGAAAGGCGCTGGCGACACTCGTTTCGTGATGGTCTACATGATCGTCGGCAGTTGGGGCATCCTTGTGCCGGGCACACTCATCCTGCTTTATTTAGGCAGCGGTATCTTGGGGCTATGGGTTTGGCTGGCGGTGTATGTCTGTGTTCTCGCCATCGGTTTCTGGTGGCGCTGGAAACAGGGGCACTGGCAACATGTCCGGGTCATTGAACTCCGCGAGGGATTGGAGTATATCCCGCCCGACACGGACGAAATCCACTGATCGCATCAAAACGCGCGCGCACGCGGATTGGGGGCATGGCCTCCCCGGCCGTCATGGGCCATGACCGTTAGAGCTGCGACACCGATGTGGTGAGAGACGTGGTGAGCGTGTCGTCGATTTTTTGGTTGAGCGATAACATGGCGGAGCTGAGATGATTTAAGCCCAACGCATCGAGAGGCTGGCCTTCGTCCAGAATCACCTTTACGAGATCAGCCACAGTGATGGTGTCGCCATTGCGGACAAGCAGATATTCACCTGGGCGTCCTGCCACCTCGGCCAGAATCTCGTTTCGGACCAAGTCTTCCAGAATGTCCTTGGCGAATCGGCTGGGAATGCCATGCGCTTTTGCGAACGCTTCGGCAGCGAAGGGTCCGCCGGTCTTTTCGTTCGCCTGGCGAGCGGTTTCAGCGCAGAGCGTGACCGCCAGCATCAGACGTGATCTCAGACTGGCCTCCGCGGCATTCTGTTCGAGCACATACATGTCGCGATTTTGTACCGCGAAGACGATTCCCGCGCCCAGCAGGACGATTTCCCAACTCATGTAAACCCATGTCAACAGGATCGGCAACACCGCGAAACTCCCGTATAGCGTGCTGTTCTTGCCGATGCCGATCTGAGCCCAGGCGCAGAGTTTCAGCCAGCCCGCAAACAGGATCACGGTCACAAAACCACCCGCCAACGCGGGTGTTAGCTTGACGCGGGTGTTCGGCATGAAGCCCAACAGAAACGCAAAGGTTAACGTTCCGATGAGCAGCGTGACCGACATTTTGAAAAGTCCGCTTGCCAGAAGGGTCCGCATGGCTTCCGACGCCGAACCGCCGACCGTTTTGTCCATGACATCCGTGACCATTGCCGCTACGGGCACGGACGAGGCCGCCGTAACCAGAAACGGCAGAATCATACAGACGAAGAGGTAATCGGCGCACTTGCGCACGAGGGTGCGCGGTTTTTCGACGCCCCAGATCTGGTTGAAACTCGCTTCAACCTTACCCAGCATGCCGATCACGGCCCAGAGCAGCATGACGGCGCCGATGCCGCCCAAAGTTCCGAATTTGAGCTTGTCGATCTGTTCGAAAAGTTTATCCGAGATTTCCCGCACTTGGGCGGAAAAGGCTTTCGTCACTTCGGCTTGCGCCTGTGCCTCGTCCTTTTTTTCCGTCGTGGCCGAAGCCTTCGCCTCGACCGCCCGTTCCATCTGGGACATCCAGCCATCGAGTTGTTTGTTGAACTGTTCATGGGCGAGGTCGGCCGCGCCGAATGAACGGGCCATGGCCAGTGTCATGGCTAAGATGGGAATGAGCGCCATCAGCGAAAAGAAGGTTAGCGATGCGGCGTGGAGCTCACAGCGATTTCGTTTGAAACCGGAGATGATCAGCGTGCCCAGCCGCACAATATGCACACCGAACCGGTAGGCCCATGGCAGTTCGCCGGATTGAAGCTCCCATATGCCTTTTTGGAGAAAGCGCACGCTTTTCCCGATCACCGTATGCTTCGTCTCGTGTTTCATGTGGCACCCCTGTGTTGCTGTTCTGGAAAAAGACGATCGCCGGGCGCGAAGATGCGGATCGCCTTAAGCGCCGCAGGACACACATACTCGCAACCGCCGCAGCCCGTACATCGTTTGGCGTTGACGATGACGCGGCTGACCATGTTCACCGGATCCCACGTCAGATCTAGCGCATCGTATGGACATGCGCTCACACATGTGCCGCATTCGCGATTCTGCCCAAGCAGGCAGATGCTCTCATCGACCTTTGCGAGTCCGATGGGCGAATCAAATTTCGTTTTGACGGTGAAACGGGGTATCGCGCCGCTCGGGCATGCTTGGCCGCAGAGGGTACACGTTGGCGTGCAAAAGTCGTTGTCAAAGGACAATTGGGGCGCCAGCACGGCACCCCAACCCGCATCTGCGCCGCCGAAGCGGATGATGCCGTTCGGGCAGGTGCGGACACACGCTCCGCAGCGCGAACACAGCCGCGTGAAATGCGGTCCTCCTTTACTGGCCGGAGGGCGGACCGCGGTTGAGGGAGCCGCGTGTCCAGGCGGCAATGCGAGCCTGTAACTTGCGCCGAGTCCCAAGCCGAGAAACACGCGGCGTCCAACCGCGCTTATCTCTTTTCGGGCAGGGGGTGCCGTCACAACTTTAGGCCGGAACGGGAAACGAAAGAGATCCTGAAACGCGCCCAGCGGACACACTTTC
>CAZTDL010000101.1:0-10158 GCA_964612775.1 uncultured Lentisphaeraceae bacterium | reverse complement strand
AAAAAACGCTCAACTCTCGGTTGAGAGAGCTGAGCGTTAAACGTATCGCCTCGACAGATTCCGTTCCGCAGGCAGCGCGACGCTACGAGACCGCAGAGAACTGATCCTTGCCGACTCCGCACTCAGGGCAACACCAATCATCGGGGAGCGTCTCAAAGGGCGTCCCGGCTGCGATGCCGTTGGCCGGATCCCCGAGCTCAGGGTCATAAATGTATCCGCACACGTTGCACACATACTTTTGCATAAGCCTATTCCTTTCGTTCCACAAGTAAACCTGCTTTTAACATTCCGGTCAATCGTTTTTATCGTCATCTTCGGACGTAAGATAATGCTCAGCGTCTGCGTCGCTTCGGGGTTCCATTTCGGGATCGATTTCTAACGGCAACAAGGGCTTTTCTTCTGCATTCAAAGTCTGGAACGCGCATTGCCCGATGGGTAACCCTTGACCGCGAAAAATGCGTTCGAACTCGGTCTGCTCGTTTTCCGCGCGTTCCATGGCGGGAACTTCCTGAAAACGAACGTCAGACGAGAGGCGGGCGCGGATTTCTGCAAAATAGTTAGGATGATCGGTGGCAACCTGTACAATGCCGCCGATCTCCAGCCGAGTCCAGAGTGCGTCAAGGAACAGCGGCGAGAATAGCCGTCGGCTGTGGTGCCGACGTTTGGGCCACGGGTCAGGGAAAAAAACGTAGACCGTGCGTATGCGGTGCGCCGGCAACAGATAATAAAATGTGTAAAATGCTTCGAGCCGTAGCACTCGAAGATTGTCGAGCTTCATGCGGCAAGCCTTTTTGTCGAGCTTGCGCACGCGCGATAACATGCGTTCGATACCCAGATACTGTGTTTCCGGGAACGAAGATGCGCGAGCCGAAAGAAAACGGCCTTTACCGCAGCCGATCTCAATCTCCAGTGGTCTGTTCGGGTCGAACAAGGTGTCGATCAGCAACGGAAGGGTTGGGTCGTTAACGGTGAGGACATGCGAGAGCAAGGCTTCGCCCGGAATCGGTCGTTTCTGTCCTGTGATCATGTGAAGTTACTTGTGGGAAGTGACAAAACCGAGCGCGGTCAGCGTCTCCGGCGAGGGACGGGTTGGACGCAGGGTCTTGATGTTGACGTGGGCATGGACGGTGTAGCCCTCTGCAAGCAATTTCCCGTCACGGCGGACCTCACAGTAGATTTTCAGCCGGACACCTTTGAAATCGCAGCACCAAGCGGTCACCTCTAACAAATCGTCATAAGTGGCCGGCGCATGATAGTTCACGTGCGCCTCCAGTACCGGCAGCGCGAATCCGTCCCTTTCCATTTCGAGATAGGTATAACCGCAGGACCGCATCAGCTCGTTGCGGGCGCGTTCAAAAAGGGTCAGGTAATTCGCATAATAGACCACATGCATCTGGTCGGTATCCGCATACGGTACGCGATAGAGGATTGTGATACGCTGGGGCTCGGACATCTCAGTCTCCTTCACTCAATGAATGCGCAAGTTTAGTGGTGTCGTGAGGGGTTGGCAAGCGGTTCTTTTCCGGCAACATGGGATTGACATCCGGACGCGTGTGGCGCATGCTAAACCTTTTCTTTTTTTAGCCGTTTTGAGGAGACGTTCAGCATGATTGGAACTGCATTGTTTTCGGCGATTTTGCCGTTGGCGTCGCTGTTTGGCGGATTTATGGGTTCGAACATTATGGGCAAGGGAATCGTGTTGGTGCAGATTGCCAGCTCGATCGTGGCGGCGGCTGTTATCATCGGGAAGAACCGCGAACTGAATTGCGTCATACGGAATAGTAAACGCTTTCTCCGCGAATTTTTGCTGGGCCGCGACGTGCTCGACTATTATCTGTTGCGGAAGAAAGGCGCGATGACTGCGCTGGAGTTGATTTATGATCGCACCTGCGAGCGTATGGTGAAATTACTGGATCCCGATATGCGGCGCTCGGTGATCGGTCGGCAGAGCGACTCTGAAAATGCCGCGCTCTCGGGACGAGAGATCGAACTCGTGCGCAGCACGTGTGAGCATACGCTGCAAGAGGAAGAACTCCGCATCGAGAACGGAATGGGCTTGCTGGCGACAATTGTGACGGCGGCTCCGATGCTGGGCTTGCTTGGCACGGTATGGGGCGTATTGGACGCGTTTGCCGACATGGGGGCCAAAGGGACGATTCTGCTGTCTTTGATTGCCCCGGCGATCTCGTCGGCGCTGGTGACGACCGTGGTTGGCTTGCTTGTGGCGATCCCAAGCGCGATCTGCTATAACAATTTGGCCGTTAAAGTGCGTATGATCGATACGGATATGGATGGCTTCGCTGACGAGTTGATGGGCCGCATCGCGTGCGAGTTTCAGGGAGGTAAGGAGTAATGGCTCTGCGTCGTTTAGGTCGCAAGAAGCCGTCCCGTGTCTTCAGCAATATCGACATGACGTCGCTGATCGACCTGACGTTCCTCTTGCTGATTACCTTTCTTGTTACCATGCCTGCGCTGGAGCAGGGCATTTCGGTTCGTTTGCCTCAAGGGAAAACAGACGATCTGACGACCAAGAAATCCAACGTGGTGAGCATGAATGTCGAGGGAAAAACGTATCTGAACAATCGCGAGATTACGCTGGAGGACTTGGATCATACGTTGGGCGTCATGGCGGCGGAAGATCCGGAGGTGACCGTGTTGGTTCGGGCGGACGAGCGGCTCGAATACGGTAAAGTGGTTCAGATCATGAAGATTCTCTACAAGGTGAGAATCACGCGGATGGCTCTGGTGACGTTGTCGGAGTAGAAGCGAATGCGGTTCGCCTCATGGGTCGTTAGCCTGCCTGTATACGGGAGATGAATGTTGAAGACGGGGCCGGTCAATTCCTATTCGCTGAAATGGTCGATGGCGTTGCATGGCGTTTTGCTGCTCGTGGCCATCGTCCTTCCGTTGGTGCCGCGTTTCCGCCCCAAAGACGTGATGCTTCCCCTGGATTTCACGGTGGTGCTTGACGAGAATCTGATTGAGCCGAATGTCTCGCAGGATCCCGTGACGCCTATTCCAAAAACACCCCCTAAGGTTGTGCCTGAACCGAAACAGGAGGCACCCCAGTCCGAACCTGTGGCTCCGAGGCCGTTGCCGGATCCGCCGAAGGACGCAATCGCCGTGCCGAAGAAAGAACCGATAAAAAAGAAAGAGATGGCTAAGGTTAAGGAGCCCGCACCTGTAAAGAAACCGGTGAAAACTTCTGAGCCGTTTAAGAAAGGAAAGCGGGTCGAAGCCCCTAAACGTCCCGCGCAGCCAAGATTTGATGAGCTTTACAAGCCGTACGATCCGAGTAAACCGACGAGTGTCAAACCTCTGACAGACAAGATGCTGTCGCGTGCGGAGATAGACAAAGCGTTGCGTGATGGTGCCCGAGTCGGCGTACGTAATGAAATCCCCGAAGACGAGGTTTCCCGTTGCTTGGTTCTGGCCAAGCGTGCCTTGTATGACGCATGGGAACAGCCTAGAGAAAACGATGCGGGATCACGTCCCGCATTGCTGACTATCCGGTTAGATAGTGCCGGCCATATCGTGAGTTATCGAATCAATCAATCTTCCGGTAGCGCGTATTTCGATCAGACCGTGCTTAAGGCGGCCGCAAACGCGGTGCCGATACGAGGCTTGTCGTTGGCGTTTCTGAAGCAGTACGAGACGTTTAGTATCGAGTTCAAGCTGGAGTAGTCACGCCCCCCTCAAAAAAGGCGGCATCCCCTTTTGCGGGATGCCGCCACGAAGAATAGTCGAAATAATATGCGGTGTTTACCAACGCTCGCCGCTATGGAAGCCTCCACGATCACTGCGGTTTTCACGCGGTTTCGGCTGTGATTCGTTTATGCGTAGTGTGCGTCCCTCGCATTCGTAACCGTTGAGCGCCTCAATCGCCTTTTGCGCTTGAGCTTGATCCTTCATTTCGACAAAGCCGAATCCTTTGGACCGGCCCGTCATACGGTCGATGACAACGCGCGCGGAGGCAACCTCACCATGAGCAGCGAAGAGACTTCTCAGGTCGTCATCTGTTGTTGAGTACGGAAGGTTGCCAACATAGATATCCATGCCTGCATTCCTTGTGTGTTCGATTGTTTGCCATGTTGTTCAGTGAAATGGCGATGACGTATTCCATGGCCCAACCCGTCATTGCGGGCATAACAAAACGCCCGAATACAACCCGTTTTCTCTGTCGAAAACGACAGATGTTATGGGCGTACCCCAAAAACCTTTATAACAATATCTTATGATTAAACGGCCTTTTGACCGGATACGCAAGAATTTTTTGAGCGCGGCAGCGTTCCTCGCTGTGCATGTCGGTGTTTGTCAGTGTCGCAACTCTGCCAGCGTCTCGAAATGGGCGGTGCGAGGGAACATGTCGAAAAGCCGGATGCGGCTGATTCGATAGCCGTGATGCATGAAAATGTCAAGGTCTCGGGCCAGGGTTGCCGGATCGCAAGAAACGTAGAAAAGACGCGGAAGGCCACAGGCGGCGAGGTCGTGAACCAGGGCAGGCGCTAACCCGTCGCGAGGGGGATCAACGATGGCTGTGGTGCGAGCCCGATTGTGAATGAAATCGAGCAATCTCACGGGTTCTTGTCCTAATGCCGCATTCCAGAACACGCCGGGGATGCCGAGGTCTTCGGCATTCTGTTTGGCGGCCGCTATGGCGGCGCGACCTGATTCTATTCCTGTCAGGCGGGTGCCGCCGGCTTGCATGCAGGCAAAACCAAAAACGCCAACGCCACAATAAAGATCGAGCAGTTCAGAGAATTCAAGCTCTTCCGCAAACCATTCGGATACCGTGCGCACGAGCGCATGACTAACGGACGGATTGATCTGGTAGAAACCGTCGCGCGGCACCCGTAGCGGTCCGCTGGGCGATGCTTCAGTGAAACATTCGGCGCAGGGGGGATGCGGAATTTCATTGTTGACCCACCAGACTGCGCCATCCTTTGCCGTATGGCGGAACGTGACACGGTCGTTGTCCTGCAAGGTTTGAAAACGGGCCGATGCGCGCAGGGATGAGAGCGCGCCGTTGATTTCGCGGCAGGCTAACGGACAGGCGGGAATGTCCAACACGCGATGGGATGGTTCCTGCCGATAGCCGAGGTGTGTCACGCCTGATTTGTGTTGGGCGTGCAGAACGATTTTATTACGGTAATGCAGCGGCGACGGCGATAAAAAGGGCTCTCCAAAGCGGATCGCTGCGATCTGCGGCAGGCGGCGGAAGAACCCTTTGAGCTGATGCTGCTTGGCGTTGACTTCCTCGGCGTAATCGATATGGTCGTATACGCAACCGGGGACTCGGAAAAGCTCGCCGCAGACGGAATCGGTGATGCGGCAACACGGTGAAATGCGTCGGGGTGAGGGTGTGATGAGATCAAGCACTTCAGCGCGCGCGAAATGCTTCTTCATCTGTGTGACGCGAACGCGGACTGTTTCGCTGGGGATGGTCTCAGGAATAAACAAGACCCGTCCGTCGACACGCGCAATGCCGTCTCCACCATAAGCGAGCGTTTCAATGGTGCAGGTTAACGTGTCGTGAAGCGTCATGGAACGGCTTCGCCATAGAGGGTTTGCGGTGCGGCGCGCGTGATACGGATACGTGCCAGCTGGCCCGGTTCAAGGCCTGCCTTAGGATTAAAAACGACAATCTTGTTGCCAGGCGAACGACCGCACCAACGGGCGGCATTGCGCAGACTTGGTCCCTCGATAAGAACGTCTTGCAGCGCGCCGACAAGACGCTGGTTGGCGGCTACCCCGCGCAGGTCCTGATCTTCGAGCAACACCTGATTCCGCCGCATTTTTTCGATGTCCGAGACATCGTTTTCCATGTCGGCTGCCGGCGTTCCTGGCCGAGGGGAATACTTGAATATAAAGGAGTTGTCGAAATCGGCGGCGTTCATGAGCGTACGCGTTTCTTCGAAATCGGTTTCCGTTTCGCCGGGAAATCCTACAATCACATCGGTCGTGAGCGCAAAGTCCGGCATGGCGGCGCGCAGGCGACGCACGGCATCGAGATAATCGGCTCGCGTATAGCCGCGCCTCATCGCGCGCAGAATCCGGTCAGATCCGGACTGTACGGGCAGGTGCAGATGGTGACAGATTTGAGGTAGGGATGCCGCGACGCGAACGAGTTGATCGGTAACGCCCGATGGATGGCCTGAAGTGAAGCGGATTCGGATGATGCCGGGGATAGCCGCGACCGCCTCCAGCAAACGCGCGAAGGGCTCGGTGTAGCCGCCGGCACTCGGGGCGTCCGACGTATCCCAGACCGCGTTGGCGCGGCCGTAGTTCATGACGCTTTGCCCCAGCAGAGTGATTTCGCGGACATTGTTGCGCGCAAGAGCCGCGATTTCGGCGAGGATTTCGCGGCCTGGCCGACTGTATTCGGGACCCCGCACGTCCGGAACGATGCAATACGCGCAGCGGCGGTTGCAGCCGAGAAGAACCGTTACAAAGGCGGAGTATCCCGAATCGGTATGCGCGTCCGGGGCGTCGGGGATCTCGTCTGGACTGGATATTTCGCAGATACCCGTCTCGCCGGCGAGGACGCGCGCAACCATCCGCGGGATCGCGCCGCAGCGACGTGTTCCCACCGTGAAATCGAGCGCCTTCACATACTTGAAGATGTCGGTGCCAAGCCGTTGCGCCATGCATCCCATGAGGCCTACGATAAGGTTGGGCCGATAGCGTTTGGCGGCGCAAAGTAATCCCAGTTTACCCAAGGCTTTGTCTTCGGCTTTGCCTCGCACGCTGCAGGAGTTGACCACGATCAAGTCCGCATCGTCTTCCGTCGGAGCGGGGCTGTGTCCGGCCGCCGCCAATAGGGCGGAGACGGCTTCGGAATCCCGGACATTCATTTGGCAACCGTAAGTATGAAGAATAAAACGCATGTTCCCTGTTTCAATGGTTATTGTTTAGGTGTGATCGGGGACATCTCGGAAATCCCCTCGGTAATTTTCTCGATAATGTTGACGTAAGACCAGTCCGGGTTTTCCAGAGATCCGAACACTTTGAATTCTAACAGTAGCCGGGTAAAAGGCATCGTCACTAAACGCGTGATCTTGCCGGCAATGGTCTTTTGCTTGAAGATGTTGGCGCGTACGACAAAGTCGAGTTTGTCGGTGACGAGGTTGTAAGTGCCGCGTCCCTTGATGCTGAAAATGTCGCCTTCGATCAGCATGTTTTCGGTGGTGAGGACGCCATCACGGATGGTGAAATCCATGGAGCCGGAAGATTGGTTGACGAGCGAGGATATGCCGGGGATGGTGTGCGAGAGATAATCGGTGAACCCTGCGAAGAGTTTCATGCGATTAATGACGCCGTCGCGCACCCTGGCGCTTCCCGAACCGGAAAGCGAAGCAATGGTGTTTTTATGGGTGGACCCGCTGATCGTGATATTGCCGGAAATGAGACCTGCGCGTGTGTTTGTGACATTGAAAGCTTTCGAAAACTCTTCAATCCCGACGTCGTTTACTGCGATGTTTGAGGTGAAAACGGTGGATGTCGCCGCGTAGTCCGGAAACGAAAAGACGATGTCGCCGGAGACCTTGCCGCCGCTCATTGATAGTCCCGTGACGTTGTCGAAACGGGCACTGTAATTTTTTAGCGTGAAGTCGCCGAGCATGTCTTTGACATGGAAATTCAGGATGGAGCCTTCGCCGAGCGAGATTTTGCCGGACAGATCGTTCGTGACTCTGCTTTCGGTGGATGATAACGCGATTACGCCTTGTGCATTGATATTGGGCGGAACGGCACAACGAATACGTTCGAGTTCACCGTGATTCAGAATGTTGATGATATTGAAGAGCGGCCCCGTATCCATCGCCGTCGAAGCCTTGATTTCGAGGCTGTCTTCTTTTTCGCGATAGGCCAACCGTCCAGAAAGGGGTTCACCTGCCGCGCTTTTTGCTTCAAGCGGTTCAATCACGACATCCGTATAGATATTAGTGGAGTAGATGCCCAGTGTGCCTTTTGCGAACTCCATAGGTACGTCGCGATAGGAACAGGGGCCGACATCGAGAGCCAGAATCATCGTGAAGTCTTTATTGTCAATGTTCGCGTCGAACGTGTAGTCAGCGTTGACGGGCCTCTCAAGTTTTGAGAAACAATCGATCTGTCGGATGGCGCCTCGCGTGTGTATGACATGAAATAGCGTCAGAAGATTTTCCGGAAACGCCTGCCCTTTTGCGTGTCCGAACACGAGTTTTTTGGCGAAATCGATGGTGACCTGCCCTTCGACGGACATGGAGTAGGCCCGCGTTTCCGGCCACTGGATGGACACGTCCGTGATCTCAATGGCCTTGTCGTTGAAATCAACCATGGCCGAAAGGTGGCGGGTTTTGATACCGAGAATGTCGGTGTTTTCAACGATGAGAGGAAAAGGCGCCAGATCAGGGAGCACAGGGTCATTTTTTGGGGTGGACGGTCTGTCCGGATGCGACGGCGGAAGCGCTGGCACGGAAATGTTTTTGATTGTGACGCCTCGAATGCGCTCGTAAAGAGGCGTATGCGGCAGAAGTGAGAAATCGACCGTGATTTCATCGGCCGCCATTAACGCGCCCTCGGCTGTGTGTTTGGGCAGAGCTTTGATTCTGTGAAATCGCAGTCCGCTCCTCAGGCTGAACGTAATACGGTCTATGCGGACGTGGATATCGTCGGTCGATATCGCTGTTTCGATGCGGCGAACGATGGGGGTAGGCACATCGCGTTCAAGGATATAAAGAATTATCAGCAAAACGACGAGCAGGGTGACCAGCAACCAGAAGATGGTTTTTAATATCCAGCCGACAATTTTGAAAAGTTTCCACATGTTTCAAATAATCCAAATGCCAGTATGCCCTTAAGACTGAGTAACAGAATACTGGAGAAACGGGGCCTGCGGCAACAGGAAAGGATCGATAGTGATGCGCGACTCAGTCGGGAAGAATCGGCGTTCCTTCTTCATTGCGCCCGCTTAATGGTCGGCGGTCAAGGACGGCGCGGTAGACCGCTTCCGTCGCGCGAGCGGATTTTTCCCAAGAGAACTCGGCGGCTTTTTTGTATCCGGACTCGATTTTTTCTTTGCGGAAATCTGGGTGGTCGAGCAGCAAGCTGACCGCACTCGCAATCGAGGCGCGGTCGCGGGGATCGCACGTGACCGCGGCATTACCGCAATTTTCCACGGCCGCTCCGCCGGAACAGACCACCGGACACCCACACGCCATGGCTTCGAGCGGAGGAAGCCCGAAACCCTCGTCATGAGAGGGGAAAACAAACGCCTGGGCAAGGGAGTAGAGTACGGACAGATCGTCTGTTTCGACATATCCGATGAGACTGACGCGGTGCCGGATGCCGTTTTTGCGGATGACCAGATCAATGGCGGATAATGTGGCGAGGTCTGCGGCTCCTGCCAACACAAGATGCAGATCCGGCCGTTCTCCTTGGACGATGGCAAAGGCGCTGATCAGCCCCAAAATATTTTTGCGAGAAGTGAGGTCTCCGACGAACAGGAGAAAAGATGAAGGGAGCGAATACTTTTGACGAACCGCCTGACGACGGGCAAAATCCGTGCACCGAACAAGCAAGGGCGAAAGGCCCGGCGGAATGACGGCGATGCGGTCGTGAACAGACGGGAAACGGTTCAAGATGGTGCGTTTCGTATATGGAGAGAATGCGATAATGGCTACGGCTTTGCGAACCGAGGGCGGAATTAGAAGATTGTAATGCATGATGTTGCGCTTGCGACAAAACTGCGGGTGGGTCATCACGTGCAGGTCATGAATGGTGATGACCACGGGGCAAGGCGCCAGCAAAGGCGCAACATAGGCTGGCGCGTGCAACAGCTGCGCGCGCGATCGGCACAGCAAGAGTGGAAGCACGGTCTGTTCCCAAAGGATACGGAGCAACCGCGAGCTGGAGGTGAAGGCGGCCGTCGTGCGGAGACGTAAATGGGCTGATTCGGGAATGGCACGATGGCCTTTAGGCACACAGGCACATAGAGGCATGGTGCCATATTTAGACAGCGCGCATGCTAACTGATGGACCGTTACCTCCACACCAGAGTAGGGTTCGCGGAGCACCATGGCGTTGTAAAAGACCTCGGACATGGTGTGAATATACCTGTACGTGTAGGCGGTGGATGCGCGAAGCCAAGAAAACACATGGCGGAGAGGGAGGGATTCG
>CAZTDL010000100.1:0-10180 GCA_964612775.1 uncultured Lentisphaeraceae bacterium | reverse complement strand
GAGGGTTCGCGGCAGGTCTACGTGATGGACCTTTTTAGGAGAGAGCCGAGTGATTGACACCCTGTGTTCAGAAACTTTTAAGCCGCGTGTTTTTTTCGTTGCGGCATTATGTGCGGTTTGTTTCCTTCACGTTCTGGCCGCGACCTCGCCGGACGGGCGGACGGCGTTCGATTTCACGGTCGCGGACGGAGCGCCGGTCGCGGCCGTGCGGTACGACGGACGGCCTGTCGCGACGGTTTGTTTCGGGCTCGACCTCGCCGAACCGTTTGCGGACGGTTTCGAAACCGCAGACGTGAAGACGCGCACAGTCGAAAGCGGCTGGAAGACGGTCCGCGGCGACCGCGCCGAGGTGAAGGACGCGTTCGCGGAAGAAACCGTGACGCTGAGGGAAAAGGGACCGAAGAGCCGCCGACTCGTTCTGGAACTCCGCGCGTACGACGAGGGTTTCGCGTTCCGCTACCGGCTCCTCGCGGACGGCGCGTGGGAGATCCGCGACGACCTTTCGTCCGTGACGTTCCCAGCCGGCACGGCGGCGTGGGGCATCGATTCCACTGAAGCGACTCTACCCGAAAAACCGTTTCCGATCCGGCCGTTTCCTGCGGACGCCAAACGGCGGACGCTCCTCATGCCGCTGACGGTGCAGGTGCCGGGCGCGGGCTGCGCGTCGCTCCTCGAAGCGTATGTCGTCAGTTTCCCGCGCGCGGAACTGACGCCGTTCGCGGACGGCGTGAAACTCGCGCTTCTGGGCGGCCGTCCGGCGATCGTGAAAGGTCCGTTCACGACGCCGTGGCGCGCGCTCGTCCTCGGGAAAGACGCCGCTGGCCTTGTGGACCATTCGACGCTCGTCCTGAATCTCAATCCGCCGTGCGCGATCAAAGACACGGGGTGGATCAAGCCGGGCCTGACCGTCTCGAACCTCTCCAACTGCCGCCTCACGGAAGAGGACCTCGAAGCCGTTGCGGACCGCGAGTGTACGAACAATGTCAGATATCTCCAGCTCGACTGGGGCTGGTACGGAACGGAATGGGGCTGGTCGGACGCGGACCGCGCACGTTACCTCGCGACGAATCCCGACATGAAAGACGAACCGACGTGGGGCGCGAATACGACGGGGAACGCCCGCCGCGCCGCAAAGGGAATCGTTCCCTACACGCCCGGCTGGGTGCGCTCGATCCCCGTCGATTTCGATATGCAGAAGCTCGTCCGCTATCTGAAAGATCGCGGGATGGGGCTCTGCCTCTATGTGCGCGGGGTCGTGCTCGAAAAAGAGAACGTCGACGATCTTTTCGCCCTGTACGAAACGTGGGGCGTCGCGGGCGTCAAACCGGGATTCGTCCGGTACGGCGACGCGGAAGCGACGGACTGGAACCGGGAGATCGTTCGCCTCGCGGCGAAACATCACCTGTGGGTGGACGTTCACGACGCGCAGATTCCGGACGGTCTCGAACGCACGTATCCGAACCTGTTCCTCACAGAAGGCGGCGGCGGTGAAGAGGGCAAACATCCGGTGCGTCAGGACGTGACGCTGCCGTTCACGCGGTGTCTCGCCGGTCCTTTCGATTACACGCCGATGTTCTTTTTCGCGGGCCGCAGCCACACGCATCTCGCGGCGATGCTCCTCGCGTATCCGGGACCGAGCGCCGTTCTCCGCGGGAAAACGTCCGACCGTTTCGGATCGTGTCCGGGCTTCGCGTGGGGAATGGAGCTCGACATCGTGAAGCGCCTTCCGATGACATACGATGAGTCGCATGTTCTGGACGCCGAGATCGGGCAACGGATCGCCTTGGCGCGGCGTACGGGCGACACATGGTTCGCCGCCGGCGTGAACGGCGCGGAGGCGCACACGGTCACGCTCAACTGCGGATTTCTCACACCGGGACGCATATACGAGATGAAACTCGTGCGGGACGATCTCGCGGACGACGGACCGAGCCGCCGGAGCGTCGCGGAGACGCGCCGCGTCACGTGTGCCGATCTTGTGGACGTGCCGATGGCCGCCGCGGGCGGTTTCCTCGCGACCTTCGATCCCGTTCCTCCATGTCAGGGAGACCGCGGTATTTCCCGCGAGAGGATTCGCTCACTGAACGGGACGGGGTGGACCTGCGACGGCCTGCCGGTGACGGTGCCGCATGGCTGGAACATCGGGGACGGAGCGGACGGTCTGGATGTCCCGAAGGAAAACCGGGGACACCGCTCGGTGAGTTCGCCCTCGTACGAACGCAAGAAGGTCTGTTATGCGCGGACGCTTCCGGACCCCGTGAAGGGCCGGCGTACTTTCGTCAAATGCGAAGGCGCGTCCGTAAAGGCGGAAATGCGCGTGAACGGAAAGGTGGCCGGGTGCCATGCAGGCGCGTACACGGCGTTCTGTTTCGAGGTGACGGATTTGCTGGAACCCTCCGGCAACCGGCTGGAGATCGACGTCGATAACGCGTACGATCCCGATCTGCCGCCGAACGAAGCGGATTTCACCGTCTGCGGCGGACTCTATCGAAACGTATGGCTGATCGAGACGCCGCGCGTGTGCATCGATCCGACGGTCGACGGAGGGCCGGGCGTCGCGATCAACGCCGACCCCGACACCGGTCGGGTGACGGCGCGCGTGACCGTGAGCGGCGGCACGAACGAAGTGCAGACATTCGACTTCGCGAATCCGAAGCTCTGGCGTCCCGAGGCGCCGAATCTTTACGCGCTCACCGTGAAGATCCGCCAGGGCGGCTGCGAAGACGAAGTGACGGAAACGTTCGGCTTCCGCAAAGCGGAATTCCGGGAAGACGGGTTTTATCTGAACGGTAAAAAACGGCAGATCCACGGCGTGTGCCGACATCAGGACCGGCTCGGCAAAGGGTGGGCCGTAAGTGCGGCGGACGAAGCGGAGGATATCCGGTGGATGAAGAGAATGGGCGCGGACGGCGTGCGGACGAGCCACTATCCGAACAGCCCGTCGTTCTACGATCTGTGCGACCGCAACGGCCTTCTCGTGTGGACGGAGATTCCGGTGGTGGACGACCGTGCCGCCGACGGAAGCGTTCAAGGAGAACGCGATTCGGATGGCGCGCGAAATGGTGACGCAGCACCGCAACCATCCCTCCGTGATCGTGTGGGGAATTTTCAACGAAATCTATCAGTACCGCAAGCAGGACGGGTCGGCGGAGAAGACGCTTGCGCCCATCCGCGACTGCATCCGCGCGCTCGATCCGTCGCGCCCCGTGGGCGGCGCGTCGAACGGCAACAAGCCCGGTCTCAACGCGGTGCCGGACGTCCTCGGCATGAACCTCTATCCCGGCTGGTACGGCGCGGCGGCGGACAAGATGGGCGAACTCATCGCGAAAGCGAGCGAACTCAACAAGCGTTCCTCCGTGGCGGTCACGGAATACGGCGGCGGCGCGAGCGTGAACCAGCACGCGGACACGACGTGCCGCCCGAAGACCACGGACCGGTTCCATCCGGAGGAGTATCAGGCGTATCTCCATCACGGCAACTACGCGGGCATCCGGGACAATCCGCGCGTGTGGGGATCGTTCGCATGGGTGATGTTCGACCTCGCGAGCGACAGCCGGCAGGAAGGCGAATTCACGGGCATCAACGACAAAGGACTCGTCACGGGCGACCGCCGGACGGCGAAAGACGCGTTTTACCTCTACAAGGCGAACTGGAATCCCGAACCCGAGCTGCATCTCGTCGGAGAGGCCATGACGTCGACGACGAACGCGACGAAGACGGTGGTCGTCTTCGCGAACACGGACGACGTCTGGCTCCGGGTGAACGGCCGCGTGATCGGAATGAAGCATCCCGACGCCGTGAAGACCTGCATCTGGCCGGATGTGCCGCTCGATCCGGGCCCAAACGAAATCGACCTCCGGGGCGGTCCGTTCGCCAAGACGGGGATCCTCATCATCAGAACGGCTGGGCACCGTACGCCCTAGGCGTTGTTTCGTCGCTTTACGGCACCAAAACCAGCGATGAAATCAATATTCATCAGCTTGAAATGGGCGATGTCGGTATCGATCGCGGTTTTGAGATCGACGCCCGCCTGCCGGATGTTGACGAAGTTGTGATTGAACGGCGCGAGGTCATTCACGCCCCACAGCTTCACCTTTCTGCCATCCTGATCGACGATCACCGCGTTCTTAACGGCGAACGGCGCGGCACCGGCTCGGCGCAGACGGCCGACGACAACAGTCCTGCACACAGGACGATGCGCCCGCGCACACTCGTGTCGTTCTCCTTATCGCTTGTTCAATTCGCCGGGCACGGGCGGGCGGTGACGCGGCAACTCGCCTTTGAAATCCCCGAGGCTGGGCCACTGGAGACGGCTGTCGAGATCCACTTCGGCCACGATGACGGTTCCCCGCTTTTCAGCCTTCGCCAAAGGCTGTCCGGCGTGGTCGAAAACCGCCGTGATCATCCAGTTGCGCGAAAGGTCCTCGTACGTGCTGCTGACGAGATAGACTTGGTTCTCGCACGCGCGGGCGCTTGCGAGAAGCGGGTTGCACCCCCAGACGGGCCAAGCGATCACCTCCGCCCCGCGATTGCTCAGTTCGCGGGCGACTTCCGGAAAAAAGCCGTCGTAGCAGACCATCATGCCGACCTTGCCGAAACGGGTCGTGAAGACGGGATAGTCGTTTCCCGGCGCGATTCCCCTTTCGACCTCGCTGCGCGGCAGCGAGACCTTGCGATACTTGCCGGCCACACGGCCGTCGGGCGAGATCAGAACCGCGACGTTGTAAATCAAGTGCCTTTCCCGTTCGACGAGACCGGCCACGATGTAGAGGTTGTGCCGCTTCGCCAGCTCGCCGAAATAGGTCGTGGACGGTCCGGGGATCGGCTCGGCGCATTCGGCTTCGCCCAGGCTCGTATACGCGCAGGTCAGCACCTCCGGCAAGACCACGAGGTCGGCTCTCTGCCGGGCCGCCTCAGCGATGAGCGGCGCGAACTGGCGGCAGTTGTCCATCGGCGTCTTGCCGCCCTGCGGCCGGAAATGTACGGCGGCCAAGCGCACGTTGCGGCCCGCCGGAGTAGCCGTCTCGGCAAGCGATAGGCCGTTCCACTCGACTCGGCCCGATGGAGCCCATTGCAGATTCAAAGCGACCACCGCGCGGGTCGCCTTCGCCGGAGCGCGATAGGTGCCCGACACTTCGGTCCAGCCCGCCGCATCCGTATCGCGATCAAACGGAAACTCCGGTTCCGCCGTCGGCTTCCATCCGACGAGCACGTCGCGCGGACCCGGCTCCTCGGTCGCCACAGACTTTCCCGCATCGTCCTGCCACGCGATCCGCGCGTAGGCCGAACGGCGTGGCGTCGGCATCCGCTCGACGCGGCGATACGCCGTAAACCGGTAATGCTTTCCCCCCTGTACAGAAAACGTCTTCATCCATTGTCCCTGTAAGCCGTCGCGTTCATCGGCTTGGATGATGAGGCGCGGTCCGCCGTCGCGGCCTCCTTTCGGTTCGACGGAAAACGCAGGGGCGATCTCCTCCCGCGCGCTGACATTCGTCCACCCTTGCATCGCGGCAGACGTGCCATCCGCGATGGCGGAGCCGCACAACTGATAAACAAGGGCGAGACCTGTAATCATGTAAAGTGTATGTGTTCTCATGAGCCTTAGCACCTTTCATTCCCGTCACAGCCTGCTTTTCAATTCCCTTGCAGGAGAGCCCTTCAGCATCGCGATGAGATAGGACGCCACCGTCGGATGCGTCACATCGGGCGCGCCCGGATAGTTCAGCTCGCACGGCACCCCGACCGCTTTGCAACGTTCCTGAAGTTTGACGCCGAAATTGGCCGTGTGGGTCGGGTCCTTGGCGGGTTGCCCCATCTCGGGCTTGGAGCCGTACCACAGATAGACCGGCGGATCGTTCTTCGTGACCAGCGCGTAGGGTGAGTACTCCGCGATCCACGGCAGGATTTGTTCGCGGCCGGCCAAGTACGTCTCGAAGGCCGAGAGCTTCTTTGCCCGGTCGGTTTTGAATCCGAACGCATGCCCGCCGTATGTGCTGTTCGGTGTCCATTCGCGCATCTGCTGCGGATCGAGCGTGGTTTGCGCGATCGCGACCGCCGCGCACAACACGCGCGTGGACTCACGCGCGACCGGATCGGCGCTCGCCGGGTCGGCGAGGTCGTCGTGGAACGCCAGCCACAGACTCGAGCAGGCGCCCGCCGACCCGCCCGACAGCGCGACGCGCGTTTTGTCAAGATGCCACTCCGACGCTTTGCTCCGTATGAATTGAATCGCGCGCGCGGCGTCGCGGAGACAGACCTTCACCGGCGGCACGGTCCCGTCGGCGGCCGCCTCCTGAATGAAGCGGTATTCGACCGAAGCCACGGAGATACCCGCCCGCAGAAATTCCTGATAGAACCCGCAAAAACGCCGGTCCGTGCGGCTTCCGCCCGTCCACCCGCCGCCGTGGATGAAGACCAGCAGCGGCGCGGGTTTCTCGCTCTCCGCTTTCCAGAAATGGATCACCTGCTTCGGATGCGGCCCGTACGCGACGTCCCGAAATGTCGGCGCGAGAACCTGCACGACGCCCCCCTCGTTGGTCACCGTCATCATCGCGGCGGGCCCCTCGGCCGCACACATGCCGGCCGCCATCGCCAACGCAAAACAACAAACCGTCCCCCTCATTTCGCACCGTCCTTTCATTGAAATCCTTGGTCGCTCAAAATCATGCCCGTGCGGCATCGGCATGGAGCGTAAACCCGTAGAGCGCCGATCACCTTGAGAATCGTGTCAAACCTGGGCTTCGTTCTCCCGCTAACGTCGGTAATCATCCCTTGTGATCAATGGCATTCCCTCGTTCGCCTTTTCGTTTTCAGTCAAGTCGCTCTTTCTTCGTGCAAGTTCCTTTTCAAAAGCATCCAGAACCGTTTCCCGATATTCTCTCTCATCCGATGGAAGGCAAAACCTGTCCCAACAGTTTGATGTCTGAGCACGTCTTAGGTTTTCTACACATATTTTTCGTATGGCATCCTCGCCGTTCTGATTTTTGCATGCTTGCGCATAATAGCGGCCAACCATTTTGGCATTGTCATTTCGATCCATCTCAAGCCGTAATATCCGCATGTAGAGTATCATCACAAAAGTCATCAGAGCAAGGTTCGACAGGAGTAACGAGCAATTGAAAGTGTGTAACGCCCATTCTTTGCGTTGCGTTGTCTGAATGGAGCCAGAAGACATTCCGGTCTCTGTCATTTCCGCATCCAGATTCACACCGCATAAGGGACAGTAGTTCCTTATGCGCCAGCCAACAGGTCCCATGTTCTTTCCGCATTTGGGACAATTCCCGCGAAATGAAAGTAGTGAGGCGGCTATAAGAAATATCGCGACGCCAATGGTCACAAGGCCACACGAAACCCATGCGGCAATAGAATACCTTCCGTCCGGAAAGTCTAAAGTTGTTTTCCCCATCAACCTGTTGAGCAACAGACCAGATGTAAATACCCCCAAACCAATAATAACCGCAAGAGCATACGGCCTGCGTTGCTTTGCAATCAGTTCTCTAGGAGTCATTTTGTTTTCCCATTCGGCGAATGTCAGTAATCACCCTTGGTACTGTATGCATAAAAGCACGCGCTTCTTCAGGTGTCAAACGCCCGGTGTCCCGTCCCGCCCCGCGGCGGGCTTAGTCGTTCTACCCGCTCCAACCGCATGTTCTTAACCGTATTGAAGGAGCCTATCACCGTGTAGACTTCACAGTCAAGCGCAAGGGAGTCTGGGACGCCCCGGGGTGCTTCGCAAAGTTTTTTGAGGGGGAAAGGGACGGTTTTCCCCCGCCGACGGCCCCGGCACCCCGCGCAACGCCGTCGTGAGTGCCGGGGCCGTCGGCGGGACGTGTCGGCCTAAACGCCTATGGGCTTGTCTATATAGGTTCTATCTCACCGTTCGAGGAGCACTTGGCGTTTTGAAAGAGAGGTCCTGTTCGCTTTCTTCGTACGCTTGATTACTGTTGCGCAAGGCTTACTTCTCCGCGATATGTTCATAACTGATGTATCAAGATAGACAGTCCCGCGGCGTAACTTTTCGGTACCTGCCGCTGTCGTAACGTAGGTCTCTGTTCGTTGACTGCCTGTAGTCTTGTTTACCACGCTTTCCCGGTATTTCCAGTCTGCGCCCGGTCGACTATGGCCAATAAGATCGGCAACGATGATTTGGATGAACTTGATGTCACCTGTTCTTTCATCGAGTTCGTAACAAGCGATGATGTGCCAGCCGGAATGTCCGTTATGGCTTTCGCCGCCTTTGTTAGCGCGGATCGTCGTTTTCACCTCCACCCCCGTCTCCGGCTGCGTATCTTTTCACATCAAGTCCGGATACCGCTGATCACGGTTCTGCCGGTAAGGCGTCAACCGTGAAAAAGAGTCACACGGAATATTGGAGATGATACCGCTGAAAGTGTTCTTCTGGATGTATGCTGACAACGGACGGCCTGAAACTTTTTTCAGCGTTTCGTTGATCAATCTGATTACTTTATGTGTTTCGTGCAAGGCCGCCGTTAGATGCTTAATTGCGAGACCGGGAGGAAGAGCGGTGCCTTTCAAAAAGAAAGCCGGATTTACGACCGGAATCGAGTCGGGAGAAGAAAAAGCCTGTTGGACGAGCGCCGATACATCCGTTCCGAGAACCTGTGCTACCGTATCCAAGACGCCGATCGTAAAATTCTCTTTACCCTTTTCGATAGCAGATAGATACTGATAACCAATTCCTGTCTTATCAGCGACTTTTTCTTGTGACAGCCCCAATGATTCACGCAAGGCGCGAAAGGTGTTCCCGATTGTGGCGTTAACTGGTGTTGACATGGTGATAATGTAGCTTTTGACGATTTAACCGTCTTTCAACTATAGTTGAACAAATGATAGAACCGACATTATTGTTGGGTGATTGCATGGCTGCGATGGGGAGTCTTGAAGACAACTCCATTCACGCAGTTTGTACCGATCCGCCCTACGGTTTGACTGAGTTTTCTTCCCGTGAAGTTGAAAAACTCAGAGCGGGACGTGGCGGGGTATGGCGATTGCCTCCTTCTTGGGATGGATGCGCACGAAGACCCTTGCCTCGCTTCACCATTCTTTCTTCTGAACAGCGAAAAGAGATCGAGGTGTTCTTCAAAAAATGGGCGGCTGTGCTTTGGCCTAAACTCCGTCCGGGCGGTCATGTCTTAATCGCAGGAAATCCGACACTTCAAATGTATGTACAAAACGCGATGGTCTCTGTGGATTTCGAAAATCGTGGAACGGTGCTGCGTGTTTACCATGGCTTCCGTGGCGGAGACCGTCCCAAAAATGCCGAAAAAGAATTTCCCGACGTGTGTGTTACCCCTCGTGGCAACTACGAGCCGTGGATGCTTTTCCGCAAGCCGATTTCGGAACGAACCGTGGCCGATAATTTGCGGAAATGGGAGACGGGGGGGGGCTGAGGATGCTGGAAGGCGGGAAGCCGCTTCCGGATGTGATCCCAAGTTTTAAGACCCCGGCTTGTGAGCGTGCAATTGTCGATCATCCGTCGCTGAAACCCCAACATTTGATGCGAATTCTTGTGCGTGCGTTGCTTCCATTGGGGCGAGGCCTTATCCTTGATCCCTTTATGGGCGGCGGTTCAACTTTGGCGGCCGCGTCAATTATAGGTTACGACTCCATCGGATTTGAAATTGATCCCGAGTATTTCGAGCTGGCTAAACGCGCCATATTCCCTTTGTCGGCACTTTATCCCGATATGGACGGTTCAGTTATCGAAACACCTTTAACTAAGTACGCTCCCGTAGAGGAAGATGAAAGCTGCACGCGACTTTATTTATTAGAGAAGGCGGAGGGCAATATGGATAATGTGAAATCGGTGAAGAGGAACAGAAAGGCTAAATCGGCGCAAAATTAGATAATATCGCCTGCCGCCTGCTGCCGGCTGACTAATCAGCCGCTCGGCATCCTAAGATAATTTTTCATCATTTTTTATGGGCGAACATGTTATTGATCTTCACGCATATCAAACGCGCTATCATTCCGGCGGGCATAAAAGCATCAACGTCCGCTTTGGAACTCAACAGCCTGCGACAACTTATTGACGCGTATCGTCTGCAATCGGTCCCGCCTCTATTTAAGCCCGCCCCTTCCCGCGCCCGCGGGTTCTCCGGATTTCGGGGCGCATCCTATCTCTCGGGAACTGGTATAGTACTCGTGTTTTCTGGAGTGG
>CAZTDL010000099.1:0-10187 GCA_964612775.1 uncultured Lentisphaeraceae bacterium | reverse complement strand
TTACGGAGAAGGTTGTCAGGGAATGGGCAGACCGCGGCAAGAATGTTGACTTGGCTCGAGCGTTTGTCGTGAAGCTGTTCGATGGCAAGTACGTTCCGCATGTGATTGAGCCTTCTGCCGGTGTTGATCGCATGATGTTGGCTTTACTGTGCAACGCCTATGAAGAGCAGAAACTGACGGATGAAAAGGGTAAGGAAGACGTACGCGTCGTGATGCATTTCAGCCCGCGCATCGCGCCGATAAAGGTTGCGGTGTTTCCGCTCGTTAAGAACAAGCCTGAAGTATATGGCAAGGCCCGTGAGATGTTCGAGTATTTGCGCCGCCGCTATGCCGCGTTCTGGGATGAGAGTGGCGCGATCGGCCGTCGCTATCGCCGTCAAGACGAGATCGGTACTCCGTGGTGTGTGACCATTGATTTTCAGACGTTGGAGGATGGTACGGTGACTGTGCGTGACCGTGACTCCATGTTGCAGGAGCGGCTCACGCTGGAACAGCTCAATGCCAAACTTGAAGACGCGTTGATTGTATGAGGTCCGCGCTGAAAAGGCTGTAGACTGGAGGGGAGGGCCGGAGAAATTGTGACGGAAGATCTCTACTTCGCAAAGCCGGATTATGACCGCCAGCAACGGCGAGGCATGCCGGAGGTGATCTACGGTGCAGGTAAGACCGCGGCTCAGATCGTTGCGATTATGCGCGCGTTGAACGCGGCTGGTCAAAATGGCTTCGCAACGCGCGTAACGCCGGAGCAAGCGGCCGCCGTGTGCTCGGATTTACCCTGCGCGGTCTACCGGGCGGACGCCCATATTCTCACTTGTGATGTCGTGCCGTTGCCCGAGCAGAAGGGGAAGGTTGCCGTGCTTTGCGCGGGGACTTCCGATCTTCCTGTTGCGGAAGAGGCTTCGATCACGGCAGAACGTTTGGGCACGCGGGTTGAACGGATCTTTGATGTCGGTGTCGCGGGATTGCACCGTTTGCTTTCACGTTTGGATCGCTTTGCGGATGCGCGGGCCATTATTGTTGTGGCCGGCATGGAGGGCGCGTTGCCGTCGGTTGTCGGGGGACTCACCGACAAGCCGGTAATCGCTGTGCCCACGAGCATCGGCTACGGCGCGAGTTTTCAGGGGCTTGCGGCTTTGCTCGGCATGCTCAATTCTTGTGCGGCGGGCGTGACGGTTGTCAACATTGATAACGGATTTGGCGCGGGTGTTGCCGCTGCCATGATTAATAAGCAGACGGTTGACCGTTCATAGTGCAGTGACTGCTTTTTTTGCCTCAACGGACGCATTTGACCCCGTCAAAACGATTTGCGATCAATTTATGAGCCTTGAGCATTACTATGACACGCACGCGCATTTCGAGGACTCTCCCGTTGAGACGGTTGCGATGATGGAGCGGGCGTTTGCTACGGGCGTGACACGCATTCTGGCGGTCGGCGGCAGCACGGTTTTGAACGCGGGCGCGCTGTCGGTCTCGTTAGCGTATCCAGAACATGTGCGTTTGGCTATGGGCTTTGATCGTGATCAAGCGGATACGGCAGAACCGGCTGTGTTCGTTGAAACGTTGCGTCTGCTCGCGGAGAAAAATCCCTTAGCTGCAGTCGGTGAGATTGGTCTGGACTTCCATTATCATCCCGAGACGTCGGAGGCGCAGTGTGCGCTTTTTTCGGCACAGTTGCTTTGGGCAGACAGGCGGCGTTTACCTGTGATCATTCATACGCGTGAAGCGGATGAGATGACCCTGCGCGTGCTCGACGAGACGCCGTGGCACGGCAAGGGTTTGCGAGGCGTGATCCACTGCTTTACGGGCAATAAAGATTTTGCGGCTCAGCTGCTAAACCGACAGTTCGCGATTAGTTTCAGCGGTATTGTGACCTTTCGCAACGCAGACATGTTGCGTGAGAGTGCTGCCTTTGTGCCGGAGGAGCGTTTGCTGATCGAGACTGACACGCCCTTTCTTGCGCCCGTGCCGATGCGGGGACAACGTAACGAGCCCGCCTTTGTGTCTCACGTGGCGGAGTGCCTCGCGAAAGTGAGAGGAACCACGGTACATGCCATCGCGGCGATTACTTGTGAGAATGCGCGGCGGATGTTCGGATGAATCGGAAGATTCGGTGAAGGGGCACTCAGTTCAGCGGCAGTTCAGTTTCTTCGCGGGTGGCCAGATTTTTGCGTTTGGCGACACCTTTGGCGACATCGTCAGGGCCAATGAAGACCGCGTCGGCGGCATTTGATGAGCTCGCGCGCGAAAAAAACTGTTTGGGCTTTAATCGAGTGAGCATGAGATCGACCCTCTCGCCCTTCTCGCGCAGTGTTCTGGCGAGGCGTGTTGCCGTTGCTCGCTGTTCAGGAAACATATATCCGACCGCGATACCGGCTTTTTCCGCAGCGGCGGTTTCACCAAGCAGATCCTTCAATACTTCTACGACGACAACGTCACCGAACCCCATGCCTACGGCGGGCGTTGGCTCGCCGCCGATAGTGGTGAGTAGACTGTCGTAGCGCCCGCCACCAAAGATCGCGCGGAACTTGTGTTCCGTATCGAAGGCTTCGAAGACGATGCCTGTGTAGTAGGCGAGACCGCGGATGACGGCGATGTCAAAAACAAGGCGATCCTCGATGCCGTAGATTTCCGCGAGGGCGAAAAGTTCGCGCAACGTGGCGATGGCGGGAGAATCCGCGCCTGCGAGTTCTGCGGCTTGGTCAACGGTTTGGACGGCAAGTAGCGAAAACGTCTTTCGAATAGACGCGTCATCCAGACCTTCTGCGCTGAGCAGCGTCTCGATTTCCGCATCCTTGATTTTGCCGCGCTTGTCGAGCGCGAGGAAGACGGCGGCATGATGCTCAGGAGCAATGCCGGACTTTGCGAGAAGCTCCGCAAGCAAGGCGCGATTGTTGATATGAATTTTATAGGCGCCATCGGGCATGCCCATAGCCTTGAGACCGTTGGCGGCTGCGGCAAGAATTTCCAATTCGGCAGAGACGCTCTCTTCTCCGATGATGTCCATGTTCCACTGATAGTGCTCGCGTTTGCGTCCGCGGGTCATGCGTTCATATCGGAAACATTGCGCCACGGTGAACCATTTGACGGGGAATGTGAGCTGCCCTTGACGTGCGGCGATCATGCGGGCGAGTGTAGGCGTCATTTCAGGGCGAAGCGCGAGTTTGCGTCCGCTCTTATCCTCGAAATGGTAAATCTGCTCGGAGACCTCTTCGCCGCTTTTACGCTGGAGAAGTTCCAGACTCTCGACAACGCAGGCGTCATATGGCAGAAATCCGTAATCGACCGCAGCTTGACGCCAAGCGTCAAAAACACGGTTGCGCCAAAGCATATCTTCGGGATAGAAATCGCGCATTCCGCGCGGAGGCTCAAAGGACAGCGACATTGGGGCATTCATCTTAATCAGCTACTTTTTTGCCAGCATTTCGCGCATGCGTTTGCCCGGCTTGAATTTCACAACCTTGCGGACGGGGATCTGCACCACGTCTTCAGGTTTATTAGGGTTGCGTCCGATACGCGCTTTGCGTTCGGTGATCTCGAACACGCCGAATTCACGGAACTCGACGTGTTTGCCCGCTTCTAGCGCGGCGATGATGCCATCAAGGGCTTTTTGGACAACTGAAAAGACCTGAAGTTGTGTGATGCCGGTTTCCTGCGAAATCTGCGTCACCAGGTCACGTTTTGTTAGAGCGGTCTCGCTGCCGACTTCATCCAATTCATCTATTTGCATGAAGAACTCCTTCTTAAACGGTGTTAGGTGTTCAACGCAACGCTCAGAGCATTCGCCATGTTCACAATGGTGTTGGCCGCTTCACCGACGGGGAGGAGGTCGATGTCCTTTGAGGTCGAGGTCCGAAGTTTGATTTCGACCCCGCCCTTGGCCAAACCTTTTGCGCCCGCAACCACACGGATCGGGCAACCGATCAAGTCGGCATCTTTGAATTTTACGCCGGGACGCTCCTCGCGGTCATCCACGAAGACATCGATACCGCGAGCCTGCAACTCCTTCTCAAGCGTGTCGACCACTGTGCAGACTGAGGGATCTTTGGGGTCCAGCAACAGCAGGCTGACAGTGAAAGGCGCGACCGAAACAGGCCAGACGATACCGTTGGCATCGTGGCTTTGTTCGATAACGGCCTGAAGCGTACGTGTGACGCCAATGCCGTAGCAACCCATAACCATCAATTCACTCTGACCCTTGTCGTTCAGGTATTTGGCTTCAAAGGATTCGGTATACTTGGTGCCGAGCTTGAAAACGTGTCCAACCTCGATGCCTCGCTTGAGTTGCATGATTTTGCCGCAATGGGGGCAGGCGTCATTCGCGCCGACGATCACCAAATCGTCAAAGGCTGTGATGGCCGCGTCGCGGGCAATATCCACATGCGCGATGTGTGTGTCGGTTTTATTAGCGCCTGTGATACGATCAGACGCGCCCTTCAGAGACTGGTCGGCATAGATCGGAATCGTGAGGCCAACGGGGCCTGCGAAGCCAACCGCTGCTCCTGTGACCTTCTTGATGGTGTCCTCATCAGCCAATTCAACTTTCTTAGCGTTGAGAAGGCGTTTCAACTTGTGCTCGTTCAGATCGCGGTTGCCGGGGATGAGGACAGCAACAGGTTTACCGTCGACGGCATAGATGAGTGTCTTAATAAAGCGGCTTGCGTCGCATTTAAAGAAGGCGATAAGGTCATCGATCGTGCGTGTGTTCGGGGTGGCTATCTCGACGATGGCAGGGCCTGTGTCTTTGTTGTTTATCGTGTCGGGACAAGCGCGTTCCGCACGTTCCTGATTAGCCGCATAACCGCAAGCCGGACAATCGACGATGCCGTCTTCGCCCGAGTCGGCAAGCACCATGAACTCGTGTGACCATTTTCCGCCAATGTCGCCGGTGTCGGCCTCAACGGGGCGGGCATCCAGTCCGCACCGTCGAAAAATCCGGACATAAGCGTTGTACATGGCTTGGTAAGAGGCGTCGGCTGCTTCGAGCGAGGTGTCGAAGCTGTACGCGTCCTTCATGAGGAACTCTTTGGCCCGCATCAAGCCGAAGCGCGGGCGGATCTCATCGCGGAACTTGGTTTGGATCTGGTAGACTGTACAAGGAAGCTGCCGATAAGAGGAGACCTCGCCTGCGAGAAGCTCGGTGACGACTTCCTCGTGGGTGGGCCCGAGAGCCATGAGACGTTCGGCCCGATCTTTAAGGCGAAACATGCCGGGGCCCATGGTCGCAAGCCGTCCTGATCGTTCCCAGAGTTCGGCGGGTTGGAGGGCGGGCATAAGGATTTCTTGGGCACCGGCACGGTCCATTTCCTCGCGGACAATCCGTGTGACTTTCTGGAGCGCGCGTAGGCCGAGCGGCATAAAGGTATAAAGTCCGCCGGAAAGTTTACGGATGAGGCCCGCACGGACCATAAGTTTGTGACTGACAATTTCGGCTTCTTGGGGATCATCCCGCAAGGTTGCGATGAGAGTACGCGACCAGCGCATATGCGACGTTTCCTTCCTAACCTTCGATGGTGTAAACAATTGCGTATTATTTGACCGGATTTCCCATGGTTTCGCAAGCGAAAAAATGGGTATAAAAACCCTTGCCACGGACAGTAATAAAAGCGAAAATAACGAAATGCCAAAAAAGCGTTTTAGGAGTGATATGCTTTTTAATCGAAATAGAGGGTTTACACTGGTCGAACTGTTGGTAGTGATCTCCATTTTGGGTATTTTAGCGGCAGCGTTGACCACACAGATTAACAAAGCGGGCACAATGGCTAAGGCCGCAAAGTGTAAAGCGAATCTTCGAAATCTAGCGCAGGCGTCGAACAACTGTGGCGTAGAAACGACGAAGATGCCTCGGGCCGGATCGGCGGAAGTATATGCCGTTAAGCTAAAACCGGGTGATAATGTCTACCGTCCTTTTTTCTGTGAAGAAAAAGGATGGTTGTCTTGGACAGGGCGAAGCTCCGATGATCTAAGCGCGTCATCCCCGGGTACGGCGGCGAAATATTACGGTGACAAAACCAAGACTTATTATTCCGTTACGAACGGAGTACTGTGGGCCGGTGGATATATCGGACGTGATTTTGACACGTATCTGTGTGGTGTACATAAAAAGGCCGCGGGGCGAAAGTCGCTTGACTTTGTCACGTGGTCTTATGTCATGAACGGCTATTTCAAATATGATGATCGAACCCAAAGAAACGGGACTTCGCAGTGGGATGGACGAAGAATGGATAGCCTCTCCAAAAGCGGAAATGCCGCTAGCCTGCTGTTGTTCGCTGAGATTCCTGCTTATCGGCTTTCCCGCGGACGTTTTGTCGAAAGTATCAGCACATCCGTCGCGGACACGGATGGCGTGTTGGAAACCCATTTCAAAGATTATCCGGGCGGAAAGAGAACGGTGAACACTTTTCGGGGAGACGAGATCCTCGGATTCAATCATCAGATCGGTAATCGATATGTGGCTCATGTCGCCTATGCGGACGGGCATGTGGATGTTGTCGCCGCGCCGACATCTCCGACGGAACAAAAATTGAAAGACCTAACCTTTTTCCTGTGCAACGGTTTGGATGTTCCCGCTCAGCCGCGTGAATGGGTTGCGAAGAGGGTAGAATACTGGTCAGCGAACTAAAACATGAGGCGTGTGTCGAGCTGAATGTTAATTTGAATAGATCCTTAGAGCTCTTGGAGTTTTTTTTGATGAAATGGTTTTCAAAATTATACCTGTATCTTTCGGTTGTGTTTCTGTGCGTGCAGTGCGTATCGGCTGCGGATTCTACCGGGTTGCCGATCGAACGCAGGATGTTGTTCAACTCTTGTTTGTTTTTGTCGTCGGGATCTTATTATTCTTCCGCTTGGCATCATAGTGGTCCTCTGCCATCTGCAACAACTTCATCGACAAGGTCTTTATTGCCGGGCACCATGCATGTTCATGATTCCGGCTGGAAATTAACGGCCTGTAGAACGGGAACTTCTGCTGGTTTGGGGAACAGTATTCCCCCTTTGTCTTATAGTTATAGCGCATCGATTGCTACCAATTGGCAGGCGAGTCTTCAGAACACGTTAGACGCCGCAATTGAGACGCCTTATTATCCCGAAGGGATCGGCACTATATATTTTGAGGCGATCAATGTGACAGATCCCACTGAGATTACAGTGGAGATCGCGACGAATATGATTGATTGTATATATATTGGTGGCCCGACAAACATCATGCTTCCTGAGGAAACCCCCCAATATTCCAATAATTGGCAGGTTTTGGATGTGTTGACATTGAATGCGGCTTCCGTGTACGATTTTACCCGTTATCAACGGTTGCTGAATTATCGGCAGGCGGCACGACTTCGGATACGGCGTTCTGGCGAGCTTTATACGGGTTATACAAGCCTTGACAAAGCGATGACGGCTGTGGATAACATTTGTATTTCGCTGCCGCCATCCGATGTTGTTATTCACCGTTCGAACAGCGATTTTAATCCGGGATATCCGTTTACAGATACAAATATAACCATCCATTGCTATATCGATAATATTGGGACAAACAGTTATGAGAAAACAGATCACAATTCAAGAACAAGTGTTCTGGTCTATTATCGTTGGCGGTATCTGGATCAAGTGTCCAACGCATGGGCAAGTCTTCCCATGACGTATGTGGATGGGACGGGTGACGGTCTGGGAAATGGTGAGCGATATGAAGTCGGTTTGCCCGTCCAAACGAAGGTTGGTGATTTGGAGTATTACTTCAGCTGTTCGTTTGAGGGATATCGGTATCGCCATCTCGATTATACAAAGACTGGTTATCCATGCGTTACCGAATGGCTTTCCCCAAAGATTCTCCGCGGCGACATTTCGGAACCGGACGGACGCGAGTTTTACGCGCGGCTGCGGCCGTTTTCCTCTCGTTTTGGTGCGGTATATGTCGTGTCGGATCAGTTTGATGAACCGATCGCGATGACGTTGGTAAAGGATGACGAGTGGCGAGGCATGGTGCCCGTCAATAACGGTGACGTGACCAATCTGACGTGGTGTTTTATGGGCACGAATGCGTATGTGTCCGGTCAGGACACTTTTGACTCAAACGCCGTGTATTGGGCAGAAGCGTCGCAGGCCCGTGTCGACTATGTGCCGTTTGGCGGTCGATGTGTGGAAAGTTCTCCTGATGCCAGAATGCGGGTGCTGGTGGATCGCAGCGGACATGTGCAGATTGTTTTTAATACGGCTACGTTGGAATATATGGCAAGCCGGGCTGAATACCAGAACTTCAATCTTTGGACGGCTCCTGATAACAGCTTTACTGAGAGTAGCGGACAGGCCTCCAAGCAACGATTTGCATCTACCTTTGACTCTTGGCCAACAAATTCGGGTGTTGTTTATACCGAGTACTTTATTGGCAATCCCTCTTCGACGAATGTGTTTCAACTTGATCCTTTTCCCACATTTAACGGTTGGCAGGCGGGAAGTGCCGCATACGTATTGGATCGTGGCGATGCGAATGCGCTGAATCGGCCAATCGGGCCGACTTATTATCGGAACCGGGCTTTGCGTCTAAAGGGCGGTGAAGCTGGCCTAGGATTGGGCTATATTCATAATCTGTATGCAACTCGTCCTGACGGTATCGAATCGATCGATTTCAAGTGCCATTTGGGCCAGCCGGTCGATAACGATGAAATTGCCTATTATAAAAGCGCGTTTACACGCTCAAACTATGCGGTCACGCTAACGGGTCAGGCGCTTACGCCCATATCGCCTGAGAATCCGTCTATTTCCGTGATTGGGTATTATCAGGGACGGGATACTTTTTATGAATACCGAGTGACGGCGATTTATCAATCCACTAATCCGACGAGTGATAGGCGGTTGAAACATGAATTGTATAAATGGGTGAACGGCTCTTGTTATTTGCTGAAGACAAGTTCGCCCAACACTGATCAAGTTTTGACCTCCGGATATGTATATCAATTGAGACTTTATAATACCGGCGCGTTGACGACAACGGATATTCGTTGTAGTTGGGGCGGGAGCGATACGTTGTCATATGCCGACACAACGACCGATAGAGGCGTGGATAATATTGACAACGGGCTTCCGCTTCAATCAGGTACAGCTGGTTTCCTTTCCGCAGAATGCAGCTCCGTTTGTTCCGATGTGAAATTGCAAAATACCACCACTGGAGCCGCGTTATCAGGTACTGTTGAACCGGTGTTGAGTACGGCAACGTCTGTTTATTCATCGGATATTTTAAACTGGTCTTTGTCCGCCGGACGTTTCGTGAGTACACCTGCCGGTAAAAGCCCGAACGGCATCTACTCCGTAATTCCGACGCAAAGCATAGGTGTCTATCTTCAGTCGTCTGACCGCGATTCCACGCAGGAGCCGGCAGCTGCGGGCTCAGCCAGTTGGGTTAAGTACGCTGAGATTCCCGTAACAGGTTTCGGATATCAAACGTATCATTCGGACATCAAACAGTGGCGGGCGCAATATCTGATGCTGCGTGTGATGGGGCGTTCAGACTCGCTGAATGTCGATGTGTCGGTGGACGAGTTGCGTGTCGCGTCTTGGCGTGGTCAAGAATCTTCGGATTCCGGTGATGCCGATGATAAGGATTGGGTCGCTTACGAGGCGTGGGTTGTGACCAATAGCGTGGCGCTCGGCCATGTGGTTCAACTCGATCACTCGAGGGCAGATCCGTCTGAGGATCAGGCAATCCGTTCCCCGGAATTGACGAATGGTATGGGGATGCTTGAGTTTGACTACAAGGTGTTGCGCGGACCGGCTAAGCTCACGGTACAGTATGACGCGAGTGAAGATAATTTGGGCTGGGTGGATGTGCGTTCCTTTGTCGTGACAAATGCCATGTCGGACTTTGTGCATGCGTTGGCCTATCTTGGAACCAACGATTGGGGTTATTTGCGTGTCTTGAATGATCGCAACGGCGGCTATTCGAATGCTTTGGTTGAGATCAATAATATTGTGGCGTGGGATGAACCCCTTGTTGAAGACACGTCGTGGCGGGTGTATAACGCGAAAATCACGGATACGGATAAGCAACGGATCATGTTGGATGAAACCAAAGCCTGTTTTTTGAATAACAGTCAGACGTTGGAGGCTGATCCGGCTCAAACGATGTATCAGCCTTTCTTGCAGAGTCCTTTGCTCCCGGCGGGGTTGGGTGATGTGACGTTTATGGCGCGTGCCTATAG
>CAZTDL010000098.1:0-10299 GCA_964612775.1 uncultured Lentisphaeraceae bacterium | reverse complement strand
CGTTGCGTCGGCGCCTGTGTGCTCGACCAGCCGTCCGGCGAAATCTACGCGGTGCGTGCGCCGCACACGGTGCTGGCGACGGGCGGATGCGGCAAAGCCTACCTGTACACGTGCAACCCGGATATCGCGACAGGGGATGGCGTGGCGCTGGCGTGGCGCGCGGGGGCGGAAATCGCCAACATGGAGTTTATCCAATTTCATCCCACGTGCCTTTATCATCCCCAGGCTAAGCGGTTCCTGATCAGCGAGGCGGTGCGCGGCGAAGGCGCGGAACTGGTTGATGCGGAGGGGCGTCCTTTCATGCAGAAATACGATCCGCGCGGCGCGCTTGCGCCCCGCGACATTGTGGCTCGCGCGATTGACTCCGAGATGAAACGTACGGGCGCGCCGTACTGCTGTCTGGATATCCGGCATAAACCCGAGTCTTTCCTCAAGGCGAGGTTCCCGAATATTTATGAGATGTGCTATAAGTTCGGTATCGATATGGCGAAGGACTTGATTCCGATCGTGCCGTCTGCCCATTATTGTTGCGGGGGCATTAAGTCGACTGTGGATGGCGTGACCTCGTTGCCCGGGTTGTATGCGGTGGGCGAGACTTCGTGTACGGGACTGCACGGTGCCAATCGCCTGGCCAGCAATTCGTTGCTGGAGGCGCTGGTGTGCGCCTACGAGGCCTCGGGACGCATTGTCAACGATCCGCAGAAACTGCCCGATCCCTTGCGTATTCCGGATTGGCTGTACGGTACGGCGGTGGCCAGCGACGAGGCGGTCATGGTGGCTCACAACTGGATGGAGGTGCGCACCTGCATGTGGGATTACGTAGGTATCGTTCGTACGGATAAACGACTGGAGCGCGCGCGCCGCCGTATCCGCAACCTGCGGAATGAGATCCGGGAATACTACTTCGATTATCTTGTGACGCCGGACACGTTGGAATTGCGTAATCTGGCGCTGGTCGCCGAGTTGATTGTGCGCAGTGCCCAGCGCCGCAAAGAAAGCCGCGGTTTGCATTATACGCTGGATTATCCCCATGCCAAGCGCATCGGTCGCGATACGGTGTTGACCGGACGGAAAGTGTACTGACGTTTGGTGAGTTTGCTATGTTGACGAGTGGTTTCGATTATGAACTTCCTTCCGAACTGATCGCGCAGGAGCCTCCGACCGTGCGCGGGACGTCTCGCATGATGGTGCTCCACCGTTCAGACGGCCGGTTGGCGCACCGCAGTGTCGCCGATTTGCCGGAATATCTCACGGCGAACGATCTGCTGATCTTGAATGATACACGCGTCTTTCCCGCACGGGTGCAAGGCCATTGGAGGGATTCGTCCGGGGCGCTGGAGTTGCTGTTGTTGGAGCCGCTGCCTTTGCCGCCGGGGGCGGATGGCGCTAAAGAGCTGGCCTGTTGGGTTTGTCTTTCCGGATCGGGGCGCCCGGTTCGTCCGGGGCAGCGGGCTGTCTTTGCGGAAGGTCTGCTGGAAGCGGAAATGCTGTCGCGCCGTGACAACGGCACGTGTGTTGTGCTGTTTCGCTCGGCCAGCCCGCTGATGAGCTTGTTGGATCGCTATGGGCTGACGCCGGTGCCTCCCTATATTCGCCGTCATGGCGACGAGGCTCAGGATCGACTGGACCGCGAACGGTATCAGACCATTTACGCGTGCCACACCGGGGCCGTGGCTGCGCCGACGGCGGGGCTGCATTTCAACGAGGCGATCTTTGCGGCGCTGGATGCCAAAGGGGTTCGCCGCGCGACGGTCACGCTGCATGTGGGACCCGGCACGTTCAAGCCCGTCAAGACCGATACGGTCGAGGCGCATCGCATGGACCCTGAACGCTACGCCGTCCCACAGGAGACGGCGGACGCCATCGCCGCGTGTCGCGCGCGGGGCGGGCGCGTGGTGGCTGTCGGCAGTACGAGTGTGCGCACGTTGGAGACGGTGGCGGCGGCACACGGCGGACAGGTGGTCGCGACGTCGGGTTCCAGTTCGATCTTCATCTATCCGCCGTACCGGTTTCAAGTGGCGGATGCGATGCTCACCAACTTTCATCTGCCGCAGTCGACGTTGATCATGATGATTGCCGCCATGGTCGGACGCGAGCGGATCCTCGACGCATACCGCGAAGCGGTCCGCGAACGCTACCGTTTTTTCAGCTATGGCGACTGCATGCTCATCGTGTGAGGTCCTGGTTATCGGGGATGGGAATCCGCGCCGTCTTGTTCTTGACTCTGGCCTGGCTGTCTTGGGCGGTCAGACTGAGGGGATCTGTGAACTTGGCCTTGTCGAGCTTGTCTATGCCGGGCAATGAACCAATAGTAGTACGCCGTTTCTTGAACAGCAGAGACTTTAATATGCTGAGGATAAAGAGCGCGCCGAGTAGCGAAAGACTCCCCAAAAGAATGTTTTGTATCCGGGCGTTGCGGTCGCGTTTCGCGATCAGTTCGGCCCTGAGAGACTGGAGCTCTTGTATCGCGAAAGTTTGGGGATGTTTCTTTAGAAAAGCGTCGAGTGCGGCAATCGCCTTGTTGCCGTCCTGCGTTACGCAGAAATTACGGAGCTGCGCGACTTCGCGTGCAGCTCTGTCTTTTTCCTCGCGTTGTCTGCTTTGTTCGGCCAAAGTGTCCCGTTGTTGGATAGCCTGCTCCAAAAGGTTTTTGCGTCAGCAAGATCTGCTCTGTGTTGAAAGGTTCGGATCAGATTTTCAAACAGCGCGATGCGTTGCATGAGATCTTTCTGCTTTGAGGCTTGTTGAAACTGCTCCGAGAAGAGGATGCTGTCTTTGCAATGGGCTGAGAGATCCGAAAGAACGGCAAAATAATTTTCACGGATCTTTTCACTTGGCTTAAAGATTTGCGCTGTGCCCTTGCAGACAGGGCAGGCGATTTCGATGTGCTTCTTGCCTCCGCACCTTATGCAGGCACGTTTTCCTTTACAGACTTTGCATAAGACTCCGCCTATTGCTCCCGTTCCTGCACACGCCTTGCATGCTCCCGTTCCCATACATGAGGGACAAAGCACTGTTTGAAGGCCCGAACCTGCGCAATCGCTACAGGTTACGAACGCGTCCTGCCGGGTTACTTTAACGAAGGATACAGCGTCCGGATAGGTTGTTCTGAGTATTTCGGTTGCGCGCTCGAAGGTGTTTGTGTCACCCTGAAAAAGGAAGGTCAACGCATAAGCTGCCATGGCACGGCTACGGAGGTCAGGGGCTGTTTCCTTGTCATGCGAGGCTTGTTGCAACGTCTGGAGCTCAGATGGGGAAAGGGGCGCTTTTAACAGCGTTTCGCAGGCTTGAAGCAAGTGGGCATTCGAAACGATTTGGGCAGAAACGGTGAGGCAGAAGGTAAAGTATACGACGAGCGTTAATACGGATATCCGACAGGGTTGATTATCTTCCATTGGAGGGTTCCCATCCTTTCTCAACATCTTCAAACGTCGGCTTCTTCAACTGGAGCGGCAATACGCTCAAGAGGCGTTTGTAAAGCGTGTTTGCTTGTTCGCGGAGACCTTTTTGCGCCATCAGAGCGGTTGTTGTTGACAAATAACGAAGATAAACAAGTGTTACGGCTTTGGAGGGAAACTCCTTCTGTGTTTCCGCAAGGTAGTCTGCGGCGGAGAAAGCGAGAGCGGGGTTCTCGTCGGTTTTCCATTGCCTCTTTGAGAGATCGCCTGTGAACCGGCCTTTGAAAACGCTGAGCATGAGCGGCTGGTAGACGCCTCGACGGCACATCAGGCGTTCCGCGCCGGTGGCACACTCCAAACCTTGGCTCGCCCAGTAGATCGCATGGGAATCCGCCAGTCGCCAGTCGAGCGGGCCGAAACGTTTCTCCAGACGGATCATGCGGTCCATATCGAGGCGCATTTTGGCGAGCCGTATGCGGTTTTCTTCGGTTGCCGATACGGTTCCGTCCGGGTTAACGCAGGTACTCATCATTTCCGCCAGATGGAACTTGTAGGTGAGGTGGGCGCTGTCGAGGGTGTCACCAATCTTGTTCTGGTAAAGCCACGCCAATTCGCGGTAGAGACGCGCTTCGCGGGGGTTAAAACGCAGACCGTCGTCGCGTAACAGCGCGATGCCGTTTTGTACCCAGCGCAACCGGTCTTCCTCTCTCACCATCATGACGCTGATGTTGTAGGCGAGATTCCAAGCGTTGTAGACCCACGTCTCTGCCGCATGCGGGTCGAGCATGGTGAGCCAGTCTGCGAGCTGGACGAGTTCGAGGTAGCGTCCTTCTTCCTGCAGCCGGTTGACGCGGAACCAGAGCACTTCGGAAACAATGCCGCGGAATCCCCCTAGGCCGGCCATCACGAAGGTGAGCGCAGGCGGCACGTCAGAGGCATAACCGGTATAGGCTTCGGGCAGGTTTCCGCGGCGATGCTGCGTCAGCCGACGGCTTTGCATGGCAGACAGCAGGATCAGCAAAACCAAAAGAAGAGCCCATTTGAACGCTTTGAAAAACATCTTCTCCGCTTACCATTGTTCCTGCGGTAAGTGAGCATGAAAGAATGCTTAACCGCAGCGATCGTTTTTCAATCGGCACGCTAGAAGCGCGAGGGGCCTGTTTGCGTGCGCGAAAACACTACGGGCGGATCGCTTCGACTTTGTTCAGCGCATCGTGAAGAAAACCGGCGATCGGCTCCAGCCCCTCGGTAAATCGGGTGGAAAGAAAAAGATCGACGGCCGCTTTTGCCATGTCAGAACCCCAGATCATCTGGCCGAGACAAAGCACGTTGGCGTTGTTGATGGAACGGCACATGCGGGCCGCGTAGACGGATTCCACGACGGAAGCCGTAACACCCTTGAAACGGTTGGCAACGATGGACATGCCCATCCCTGTTCCGCAGAAGAGAATCGCCCTTTCGGCTTGGCCGGCCTGCATCGCCTTGCACACCGCCACGGCGCCTTCAAAATAGGGCAATTCCTTACCTTGTTGGGACCCGAAATCGGAAATCTCGTAGCCTTTTCCCTTCAGATGTGCCATGATCGCATCTTTCAGCGTTACGGCATAGGGATCAGCCGCGACCAAAATCTTCTTGTTGTCTGCCATCGTCTTCTCCTCCTTAGGTTTATTCTGCGCTTGGGCCGTTAACCCTGCCGTTCCCGCCAAGGCTGTACCAACGGCTCCGGCTTGTGCCAGGAATGTCCGTCGTGTCGTCAGTGTTTTCATATCCGCCCCTTGTTTTGTAAATATAAATTTAGCTTAAGTTCGTTGAAAACGATACGAAAAAATGGCGTCATTTAAACACGCGGCATTGTCAGCGCTGTAGCTTTGTAGTATTTTATATCGATTATATGCGTGGATTTTTATGTTCATGCGAGTCGTAGAGGAGGAGACGTTTCATGTCGGCCCTCCGCTGCGAAATGAAAGGAATATGCGATGAGTAAGTTGACGATGTGGGTTTGGACGGGGATGGCGGTGACTGCCGCGTGGGGCGTTTGGGCTGCGGATTCAAATGTGGCGATGCCGTTGGATGAGCAGTACCGCCCGAAACTTTTCAAGCAGTTCGGCGATATCGTCAATGTGCCGGATGGCTTGGCGCAGGACAAGCACGGGAACATTTTCCTGTCTGCGCCGAACTTCGTGGACAAGTCGTATGCCGGCACCATTATGAAGATGGACAAGAAGAGCGGTCAGTGGTCCGTGTTTGTGGCCGGACTTTTGCATCCCGACACGCATCGCGGCGCACCCATGGGACTTGAATTCGACGAGAGCGGAAACCTCTACTATTGCGACAACCAGTATTTCTTTGACAAGAACTACAAGTCGAGAATCATGCGAGTGGTGATCGGCGATGACGGAGAGGCGTTGCGTATCGAACCGGTGGTCGAGAACATCAAACTCGCGAATGCCATTCGCGTTCGCGGTAATGCGATTATGTTTACCGACACCTTCTTCGATATCGAGGGTAAGAACTTGGGCGGTGTGTATCGTGTGCCGATGAGCGCGTTCAAGGATCGCCCCGCCCGCCTTCTGCCTAAAGAACAGGCGACGAATGACCCGTATTGCCTTGGGTTAACCGAAACAGCACCGTTACCGCATCGCAAGGACACCGCCGGCGCCGACGGCATGTGTATCGATAAGGATGGCAATATCTACGTCGGCACGTTCGGCGATGGCCATCTGTATGTCCTCAAATTGCGGAGCGATGGCCTTTACGAGAAACCGCAGACGCTGCTCAACGATCAGAAGCAGCTTCCCTGCTGCGACGGCATGTGCTACTACGCGAAAGAGCATCAGCTTATCATCACGGATTCCGAGCGCAATGCGGTGCTCAGTTGGGACATTAAATCCGGAGAACTCGACACGTTGTGGATGAACGACGACAACGGCGGCGAAACCGGATTGCTGGATCAGCCCTGTGAGCCGTTGGTGTGGGGCGACAAGCTGATCATCGCAAACTTCGACATGACCTTTCCGGGCTTGAAGAATACGGTCAATGATCCTGTTCACACGCTCAGCGTAATCGATCTGAACACCTGCAAGTGTCCCTTCCTGAATCTGTTTCGCTAATTACGGCTCAATCAATCAGACGCGTTTCTCGCCCAAGCGGTTTTTTCTTACGCCTTTAAATGGGCGTAAGCCGCTTGGTGGAGAGGCGTTGCGTCAAGGGTGTTGTCCATGCCGCATCGGTGTGGGGCGGCTGAAAACAGGTCTTCAATGATAGAGGTGGACGGCCAACAGGCGTCCATCCGTCCCGTATCTCGCTTCGCGGCTTTATGATACGGTCGGGTGCCCCGCGTCTCGCACCACCAAAACGGAGCACGGCGCTTTTCTGACGACCCGCTCTGCGACGCTTCCAAGCATCAGGTGCTCGATGCCGGTCAGCCCATGTGATCCCATGACGATGAGATCGGCCTTGACCTCACGTGCGTAGTGGGCGATCTCAATGAACGGGATCCCTGTGGCCAGTTGCACGGAGGTCCGGCCGAGGATCGACGTGCAGAATTTTTCCCGTAGCACGGCGAGGTTTTTCTGGGCCAGATCGGTTGATTGATCCGGCATGACATTGAGGTTTGTGAACAGCATGCCGTCGCTGAATGCCGAGGTGGGAACAGGTTGTATGACCCTGAATAACACGAGTTCGGCACCGGACTGTTCGGCGATCGCCACCGCCTGAATAAGCGCACGTTCGGACTGTTCCGAAAAGTCGACCGGGCAGACTATTTTCTTGAATAGGTTGTTCATGTTTCACCTCCTTGTTGAGACGCTCCCTGCTGAATCGACATTACGTTAGATCGGGAAACCCGTCCTGACAAGTTTTCTTTTTAGAAAAAAGGTGATTTCTGATCGGCCTTAAGCCTCTCAAACCAATCTGACGTCAACGCCTTTTTTGCGGAGACGGGAAACCTCTGAAGCTGGGGCAGAGGTGTCCGTGATCAGAATGTTCATGCGGGTGACGGGCATGATGTGAGCAAACCCCGCGCGCTCGAGTTTTGAGGCGTCGGCCAACACAATGGTTTGCCTCGCCTGTTCCGACATGCAGCGGCAGACGTCCGCGATGTCCGCGCTGTCGGCGGTGATGCCTTTGTCCGCGATGATGCCGTCTGTTCCGAGAAACGCTTTGGCCACGTGGAACTGCCCCAGCTCTCGGATGGTGGCCGGACCGGTCAGAGCTTCGATCGAAGGTCTGAATTCGCCGCCGGTCAACGTGACGAGGACGCCGGGATTGTTGCGCACATAGGGAAGCAGTAGCGTTGAGTTTGTGACGATGTTGATGCTTTGGCGGCCCAGCAAAAAACGCGGGACGAGCGACGTGGTTGTTCCCGCTGTGATCATCACGTCGTCGAGGTTCTCGATCAGCTCTGCGGCCGCGCGCGCGATGCGGGTTTTCTCTTCAATGTGCGTGCGCTGACGGTCTGACACGTTGACGTGCAGCGTGGGGAACCCACCTCCGTGCTGCCGCAGGATGAGACCCTCTGCCGCCAGGTTTTTCAAATCGCTGCGGATGGTCACTTCGGAGACCCCGAAGCGTTGGCTCAATTCGCAGACGCCGAGATCGGGCTGTTCCATCAGCGCGTCGAGGATCTGTTGTTTACGCGTGCGTATCCTGGTCATGCGATTTTCCTAAGATATTTTTTGGTTTATAGGGGGTGTAGAGAGACCGTAAATCAAAAACGGCGTACCCACCGCTTGGCCGTCTCGGTTTGCGGACATCTTTTCCCTTCACACGGGAAACGTCCGTCGACTCGTTGACTAGCCAACCGTTGAGAAGATACCTAAGTGTGTCACCTTTCGCAATGACTTCCAGGCGGTTCCTCGAGCCGAAATGCGTTTCGATCTCGTTTTGGCCCGTAAATCCGCGCGTGTCTTTCCTTGCCTCCCCACACATGAATTCGCGGACACGTCCATCCTTTACGTATTGCCGGAGAGTGCTTGGACGCAAACGCCGTTTGCCGCTGCAGTCGCGGGCAACCTCAATAGTGACGCTACACGGACACCGACACTCTTCCTGATTGACGACGTAAATGTCGTCCGCATTGCCTGTCCGCTCACCCCTTTTGAATTCGGGCACCGGATGATAGCCAAGGCAGATCCCGCAGGTGGCGGCGTATCCATAATCGCGGCCGCGCATTTGGAATATCCGGTCTGCGGGGGCGCGCACGGCGTGTTGCGGAGAGGTGTGAAAATCCACATCTCCGGCGGCGATCAATCCAAGCAGGTTGACCGCGTTCGTGACGGGATTTGCGGATTGTCTGATCCTAGGCGTGTTTTGCGCGGTAATCGTTACGGCACAAAACAGGGCGGCGAACAGGATAACGCTGACTGCAACGGTGTGCCTGAGCATATGATGTCCCGTTAAGGCGTGTGCTTTTCGGGAGCTGCATGCTGAATGCCCAGCGCCTCGATTCTCTTTTTCACGCCGGGTTCATCCAGCCGAGGACTGCGCGTGGGATAGACGCCGAGGTGCCCCGTGTCTTTGAAATGATATCCCTCGTAAGGGTTTCCGAATCCGCCCGGATGGTAGACGGGCGGATTCGGAACGCCTTTCTCCATCATCGTTTTCAGTTCCTGGAAACGCGAACCATAAAGTTCGCGAGGCATGATGCCGTGCTTCGCACAAAGACTTGCGGCCATACCGGTGACCTCGCCCAAGACTCCCAGCGTGCGCATGACGCGGACCGAGCCGAATGCGACATGGGAGACGCTGATGTCGCGTCCCGCGAGAAACAGGTTTTTTATGTCTTTGGAGTAAAGGCAACGGAACGGCACGGGATAAGGCTTGAGAATGTGGCGGTGGTAAGCGCAGGATCGAAAAGGTTCCTCGAACTTTGCGGTGTTTTCGGGGTCGGGCAGGTGAAGATCCAAATTCCATGTTGCAGAGCCGGTCGCGTCTGGATAGACCACGTCTTTCTCAATGTCGTTCTGTGTCAGGATCAGGTCGCCGACGACCCGATAACTCTCGCGTTTGCCGCCGAGAGGCGAAACCCAAGCCAGCGTGTCGCACGCCCATTCGGCTTTTCGTTTCGAGTGGTTCTTCAGATACGACCAATTGGCAAAGATGGTCATCAACCCGTAATCGCGGATATATTCCGTCTCGTCGGCCTGATTGCGGTATTGTCCCGTTTCCCACTCCCAATCGCCGCTTCGGACGTAATACGCATTGGTTTCGTTGAATGCGAGTCCCCAGTCAATGTCGGAAAAGGGGATCTGTGCGTTCTCTTTCTTGGCGTACCAGACCACCGACATGCCCATCACTTGACGGTCGGCTTTCTCGGGGGCGAGGCTTTCGCCGAATGTGGCGCGGGCTTCGCGTCCGTACATCACCTCCGCGCCGGCCATCCGGGCGATGACCGCGTCGCCGGTGCAGTCGGCAAACAGTTTGGCGCGGAAGCGCGTTTCTTCGCCGGTCAGGATGTTGTGCGCGATGTAGGCTGAGATCTTGTCCTGATCGGCACTGTCCTTTTCGATGGCGATCACCCGTGTGTTCAGCAGCAGACGGTAGCGGTTGCGGGGGCATGTTTCGAACACTTGTTTCTTTCTGGCGTCCTCATAATATTCCGGCGGATGCGGCCCCGGACATCCGGTGATAGGGGCGATCTCCTTGACGACACGCCCTAAATTAGGATAGGGAGGTTTGTCGAGAAGCCCGCCCATCGGAACGCGGATCTCCGAACTGTTATTGCCTCCGAGGACGGAACGGTCTTGGATGACGACTACTTTGGAGCCGGTGCGGATTGCGGCGATTGCCGTACAAACGCCCGCCACACCGCCGCCCGCGATGGCAAGGTCATAGACGGTCGGATCGTCTTTGATTTTCGTGCCCGTCTCTTGGCAACGGAACGCGGCCAGTTTCTCGGGGG
>CAZTDL010000097.1:0-10414 GCA_964612775.1 uncultured Lentisphaeraceae bacterium | reverse complement strand
GACGGGACGGACGCGCAGGCACCGCAGGTGCCGACGTTTTCGCTGGAGCTTCCGGAGGGATGGGGCGTGGCCGAACCGCCCATGACCCGAACCGAGGCGACGTTCACGATCCGTGGCGTGCCGGAGCGGCTTCAGACGACGGTGACGGTCGTCGCCAAAGCGGGTGGAAAGGTGATCCGCCAGATCGTGCGGATCCCCGCGCCGTGGCGCGTGGTATGCGGTCCCGACAACGGCGGCGCGTGGATGTGGACGGGCGGGCGGATCTATCAGCCGAGCAACAGCGTGCCGTTTATGGAGGCCGATTTGGTGGCGGGAAAACATTTTTCAGAGCCGTTTGCGGTCGGCGGAAAGAACTATGGCTGGCAGGTGAACACGCCGTGTGTCGACTATACATCAGGGGACGACCCGAACGCGGTGGTTCCCTACAGTCTGACGTTCGGCAGTCAGAACGATGTGCTGTACGTCGCACGGTGGGTTTACAGCGCGAAGGATCGCCCGGTTCAACTCCAGCTGACGCATCGGACTTTCTCCGCCACGCTGGGTTTCGAGGTGTGGATCAATGGGGAGTTGGTGCTGACGGATGATTTGAACCGTGGCGGTAAAAACAAATCCGTTAGGGAAACGTCGCTCAGGAAAGGCTGGAACCGACTGCTGGTCCGCAACGACCATTTACAGTGGCAGCGGCAGTTCGCCTGCGCGTTGCTGCCGGTTGCCGACGATTCGTTGGACGATCTGCGGTATTCGTTCTTGCCGAAATGACGTGAAATCACAATTGAACAAAGGGTTGGTGTGTCTGTGAAAAGCATGACGGGAGTCGGTCGCGACGTGGCGTGCAAAAGCGCGGTAGCCCGTGCCCGCCGATGTCGCACGGGCGGCTCTATTTGCGGCGGCAGGGAAGGGGATGGGCTTGTTGCGTTGTCGCTACACAGCGCCGTCTTTCAGAAGGCCTTGCATGAACCCGATCTGACGGTCAGAGTTGAAGTCACCGTCGCTTATCATCCAGCGGCACTTTACCGGGTTGGTCCCGAACGAGATCATTGAGAACGATTCGCGCCATCCCCAGACTGCCCGCGCCTCCGGCGTGCGAATATGATCGCCCCCAGACGTCCGTGTCGGCGACAGCCGTCACGGGGTGTTCAAACTCAAGTCTTTCCCTGACGGCTTCGGGTTGCTGCTCGCGAGTCCTCTTGATGGGCGTCTGCGGTGTGAACCTCCATCTGCGCAGGTATTCGACAACGCCGCGTACAGCCAGACTCACGGCGTACCTTCTCGGCGCAAGCTGTCTGACGGCCTCTCGCGTCCAGAGGGCGAGCAACATTTTCATTTGCTCGGGACACCTGTCGCAGATGAGTCCCCTCACCTCGTGTTCCCGCTCTCGCGTTTTCCAATAGGGAAACGGGCAAATCATAATAGTAAACGGCCGAATCTTTACTGTTCTTTGCTCTGAGGCCGCGTTGTTCGCATCAGCGCGTCAAGTGCTGCCTTGTGTGCCATCAGATAGGATGGTAAATTGTTCTCCAGTTGGGCAGGCTCTCCCCGGCGGTCTATGTGGAGAGACCGATTTTTGTATGCAAACTGTATACAAAAAGGCGGTAAGAAACGGGGGGTGCAAAGAAAAAATTCGTCCTTTGAAAACAGGCGAAAATTTGAAAAACGCCATTATAAACGAGTTTTTGAGATGGTGGGCCCAGCAGGGCTCGAACCTGCGACCAAAGGATTATGAGTCCTCCGCTCTGACCGACTGAGCTATGGGCCCGTTAATTTTTTGGCAACTATAGCACGGCGAAACCGGGGGTTCAACGCCAAAGGTGAATGATGAAACGCGAAATGACACTGACGGTTCGTGAAAAGGATGCGGGGCAAACGCTGATTGCGTTTCTGGTCGCGCGTTTCACCTATCATGATGAGGAAGAATGGAACGGCCGTATTCTGGAGGGCCGTGTGCGTGTGAATGGCTACGTGACCCTGCCGAACGTGGTGTTGAAAACGGCCGATGTCTTGCTCTACGATGCGTCGGATATTCCCGAGCCGCCCGTCCGAACTGATTTCGGCATTGTGCTCGATGATCCATTGATGATGGTCGTCGACAAACCGGGCAATCTGCCCAGTCATCCGGGAGGCCGATATTTCAACCACACGCTTTGGGCTTTGCTGAAGACACGCCGCGGGTTGCCGGATCCTGTTTTCGCCAATCGCCTTGACCGGGAAACCTCAGGCCTGGTGGTCATCGCTAAAACGCCTGAGTCCGCGCAGAACCTTTGCAAGCAGTTCGCAACGCACAAAGTTGTGAAGCGCTATACGGTTTTTGTCGAGGGCGAATTCCCTGAGCGGATGGATACGGTCGGATGGCTGATGCCGGACGGCACGTCGGAGATTCGGAAGAAACGCCGGTATATGCCGGCCGCGGAGGGAAGCGCAGCGCCCGATGCGTCGGCCGAATGGGCCGAAACCGCGTTTGAGCGGGTCCGCGTGTGCGATGGCTTCAGCGTGGTGACTGTGCGGCCGCGTACGGGACGTCTGCACCAGATCCGGGCGACGCTGCTGGCGCTCGGTTATCCGGTGGTGGGGGACAAACTTTACGGTGCGGATGAAACCGTGTTTGTCAGGTTCTGCACGGAAACCCTGACCGATGATGATCGTCGGCGTTTACGTCTCAGGCGTCAGGCCTTGCACGCCGATTATTTGCGTTTTCATCATCCCCGGTTCGGGGCGCTGACGGAAATCGTTGCCCCCTTGCCCGAAGATATGGCGGCCCTTCTTTAAAGGGCCGCCACGGCGGTCATCATTTGCCTCGGGCGGCTGCGACGATCGCGCAGGCTTCTCGGCAACGCTGGGCGATCACGTCCCATTTGCCTTCAGACAGGTCTTCTTTCTTGGCGATCCAGGTGCCGCCGACTGCGGCTACGGTGTCGATCTTCAGGTAGGCTTCCAGATTTGCCGTGGAAGCGCCGCCTGTCGGCATGAAACGCACGCCGGTGTGTTTGTAGGGCGCGGAGAGCGCGGAGAGCAAGGTGGTGCGGCCAAGCGCTTCGGCCGGGAAAAATTTGAGCAGTTTACACCCGAGTTCCAGCCCCGCTTCGATATCGGAAGGATTGGCGATGCCGGGGACGAAAGGAAACGTGAGTTCTTGCGCGGCTTTGACAACGCGAGGATTCAGACCCGGCGCGACCGCGAAGCGGGCACCCGCGTCCACGGCGATTTTTACCGTGTCCGGCGTCAGGACGGTTCCTGCTCCGACGATCAGGTCGGGACGCTCTTTTGCGAGCAAACGGATGACGTCGGCAGCGGCTGAGGTGCGGAAAGTGATCTCAACCACGGGAAGTCCGCCTGCGAGCAGGGCGTCGGCCAAAGGCAGCGCGTGGGCAACGGAATCAATGGCAATAACGGGTACGACGCCGAGTTCGGCGACGCGATCTAAAACGGTTGGCATAGGTGACTCCTTCTCATGTTTTTTCAATGGCGGAATTGTCGTGTCAGACGCGGGGATTGTCAATCCCAATACAATCACGACGTGTTCGTCTGCCGAGCCTGTGCGGAAACCGGGCGGTTGATCTTTCCGAAAGAAAAACCGATAATGACGTTTTCATGCTGATGGATATGATCATCCAGTAAAGGTGCGGTGATGCCGTGTAACGTTAGCCGACGACAAAACGATCTTCCGCGACCGTGCGGTCAGCCGAACCGCTACAGCTGTTCGGGGGTGTTTGCTTTTGCATTTTTATGGGCCTCGCTGTCATATGCCGCCGTGCCGATCAAGAACGTGATTTTTTGCATCGGTGACGGAATGGGGACGGGACAGGTGGCGGCCGCGCGTTGTTATGCGGGAACAAATCTGGTTTTCGAGCGTTTTCCGCATCAAAGCCGGATTTCGACCTTGGCTGCCGGGGGATATGTCACCGATTCCGCCGCGGCGGCGACCGCGATCGCGACGGGACAAAAAGTGAATTGCGACGTCATCAGCTTGGCTGTGCCGGGCGATGCAACTGAACTCGAGACGCTGCTGGAATATTTTAAAGGTTTGGGAAAGCATACGGGACTGGTCACCACCGCGTATTTGACCGATGCGACGCCTGCGGCTTTTGGTGCGCACGCGTACAGCCGATCCTTTCATTCGCTGATAGCGTCAAATTGTCTCCAGCATACACGTCCGGAGGTTTTGTTGGGCGGCGGCTCCGACGGATTGGACGCCGCCGCGGCCGAAGCGGCGGGATACGCCGTGGTTACGGATGCCGCATCGCTTGAGACGGTGGATGCGGCTCGCACCCTGCGCGTGTGCGGTCTGTTTGGCTCTGGCCTTTTACCGTATGAGTACGACGGACTCGGGGGCCTGCCGAGTCTTTCCGACATGACGGTGAAGGCGCTCGAAATCTTGGCTCGTCATCCGGAAGGCTTCTTCTTGATGGTTGAAGGCGGTTTGATCGATATGGCCTGCCATAGCAGCGATTTGCCGCGCTGTATCGGCGAGACGCTGGCTTTCAATGCCGCCGTGCAAAAGATCGTCGAATGGGCCGGAGATCGTGACGATACGCTTATCCTCGTGACGGCTGACCATGAGACGGGCGGGTTGGCTGTGACGGCCGATAACGGACAGGGGCGTTGCCGGATGTCACGTGGTCGTCTGGCGGAGGTCACACGGCGTCTCCTGTCGCTCTGTATGGCCGGGGCGCAAATGCGGATCGTGTGATGAGGGTAACGGATAACACGCAACTGGCTGGCATTGCCCGCAGTCGTGTGCCGGAACCGGGGGAAGGCATCGGTTTTGACCACGTCGATTCGGAATACACGATGACGCGGTGGGCGGTACGAAGCGGCGGGGTGTATCGGGTTGAGTACCGGAAAGCGCTGGTCGCATCGCCATGGCAGACCTGCGGAATCCTTACGGCCGAAAGTGCGCGTGTGTCTTTTGTCCATTCGAACGGGGTGCCGCAGGCACAGGGTTTTTACCGGATGATCCCGGTTGAAACGATGCCCTGAAGGGGGCTCGGACCGGTCACTCCCGTCATGAGGAAAGCGGGTTAAGGCTGAGACGTCTTTTGCCAGAAATAGCCGCACTGGGTGTCCGGCGCCACCAGATTGCGGTCGGCTAGGTCACGCGGATCAATGGGGAAAGTAATACAGTTCGGCAGGCGGTAGAAATTGTAGATTCGGCAGGTCGAGTGCCCGTCTTTGAAAAAGTGGAGCGCCCCGCACTTGTTCGCGACGAGGTGGCAGCAGACACCGCACCGTTTGCATTCGCCGACACGGCGCGCCAAGCTGTCGCGCACATACCTGCGGAAAAAGAGATTCAGAAAAAAGCGACGGGCAACGCCGATGAGCAAAATGACGCGTACGCGCAAGGACGACTTACGGCAGAATTGTTGCAGTGACGGGGGGGACATAGAAACTTCAGACTTTTGAATGAATAATGAGTGAATAGGTTAGCGCGGGAGTAAAGTGGCGGCAAGCAGATTCGCTGAAAATTCCATCGGCGCGCGTTGCCTCACAATTCATGACACCGAAAACGGGTTGGACGAATTCCTCTCATCGACCGGTGCGGGGCGGAATAAACGGCGCGTTCTGCACCTTGGGTCAAGCGTGTTTTTGTTTTGAGCTCGATCCGTTGCGGCGGGGCCCCGAAGCCAAGACGTGCGCTCAATAAAACAAAAAGCCAATTTTATTGGACTTTTCCAATAGAATCGGCCTCTTAAATCTGGTGGGAGATAGTGGACTCGAACCACCGACCCCTTGCATGTCAAGCAAGTGCTCTAACCAACTGAGCTAATCCCCCAGTGCATGAAAACGGCGGTTACTATATTAAAAACGGGGTGAGATTGTCAACCGCGCTTTTCAGTATTTTGTCCGTCGGTTAACCGGCCGCAGCGGCACGGTCACGGCTCCAACGCCGTTCCGGACGCGGTTCTTTGTAAATGTCTTTTTTTGCCACGACTTTAATGCTGTTCCGTCCGAGCGCTTCTTCGGCTTCAACGAGGAAATCAGAGGACGGATCGATCGTATACGCCGTGTCGGGCTTGATCAGAATGCGTTTTTTGTTGGGATAAATCAGGCAGATGAGCAGGGGAACGGCACCTGGATATTTGCCGACCACGTGTCGCAGGCTGTCGACGCGTTTGAGCGATTGTCCGCCTTCGATCTTGATTGCGGCAATGACTTTCTCTCCGAAGTGACGCGGCGCATCCATGAGCGGATAGACTTCGCGCGCGATGATCTTGGGCTGATCGTCGCGCTTTGAGAGCGTTCCGCAGATGAGTACCGGCTGGTCTGCGATGCAGGCACCCTCGAATTTCTTGAACGCCTCAGAGAAAACCAGAACCTCAATATTGGTCTCGCCGTTATCGAGCACGATGATCGCCCAAGGTTCTTTTGTCTGCTTGCTGATGCGGCGCGAGACCGACGCGGCCATGCCGGCCACGCGGACGTCTTTGTTGTCGGGGGCTTCTGCGATTTTCGCCAGCGAGAAGGTTTGGATATCCTTGATGATGCGCCGATAACGGTTGAGCGGATGTCCGGTCATGTAGATGCCCAGCAGTTCGCGCTCGTACGTCAGATTCTCCTTTTCGGTCCATTTGGGGCCGTCCGGCAGATTGTCGGAACTGGCCGAGCCCGCATCCGTTCCGCCCAGCATATCGAAAAGATTGCTTTGGCCGCTTTCCTTTTCGCGCAGCTTTTCGGCGGCGCGCGAGAAGCCGAAATCGACATTGCTGAAAAGGCGGGCGCGATGCATGCCGAAACAATCCATGGCGCCGCATTTGATGAGCGCTTCCAGCACGCGCTTGTTGACGGAGGCAGGGTCGATACGCTCGCAGAAGTTGGTGAAGCTTGTGAAGGGCCCGTGCTCTTTGCGCTCTTTGACGATGGCCTCGGCCGCACCTTCGCCCACGCTTTTGATGCCTGCAAGCCCGTAGCGGACATTGCCTTCTTCCGGTGCGAAGCGGTCGAGGCTGCGGTTCACGTCGGGGGGAAGCACTTTGAGCCCCATCTCTTCGGCTTCTGCGACGAACCCCGGGAGTTTGTCGAAGTTGCCGATTTCCGATGAGATTTGGGCGCACATGAACTCGGCAGGGTAATGCGCCTTCATGTAGGCCGTCTGATAGGTGACGATACCGTAGGCGGCGGCGTGGGCTTTGTTGAAGCCGTACCCCGCGAATTTCTCTATGTTGTCGAAGATCTGTCCGGCCTGATCCGCCGGGATACGGTTCGTCTTCATGCAGCCTTCGACAAAGCCCGCACGTTCCTTGATCATAACCTCGATCTTCTTTTTCCCCATGGCGCGGCGGAGCATGTCGGCCTTGCCGAGCGAATAGCCCGCCAACGCTTGCGCGGCGCGCTGGACTTGTTCCTGATAGACCATGATGCCGTACGTTTCTTTCAGGATCGACTCCAGCTTCGGGTGATCGTAGACGATCTTTTCCTGCCCTTTTTTACGCTTCACGAAGGATGGGATCATGTCCATCGGGCCGGGACGGTAAAGCGCCAGAATAGCGATGATTTCCTCGATGCAGTTGGGCTGAAGGTCCGTCAGAATGCGGCGCATACCGCCTGATTCGAGCTGGAACACTCCCACCGTATCGGCGCGTTGGAAAAGGTCGAACGTTAATTTGTCGTCCAAGGGCAGGGTCTCTAACGTAACCTCTTCATTATGGACCAGTTTGACCAGGTCGACCGCCTCTTGAAGAACGGTGAGCGTTTTGAGCCCGAGAAAGTCCATCTTCAGCAGGCCGCATTCTTCGACGGGTTCCTTGGCGTACTGAGTGACGGGTGAGCCGTCTTTGTCGCGTGCGAGCGGCACGAGGTCGATCAGAGGCTTGTCGCCGATCACCACGCCGGCGGCGTGAACGCCGGTGCCGCGGTAAAGGCCCTCAAGCACTTCCGCGTATTGCATGATGCGGCGCAGTTCGGGATCCACATTGCAGGCCGCGGCGAACTGCGGGTTTTCTGTTTTGGCTTTGGCGAGGGTGATCTTCGGGTCCTCGGGAATCATTTTGCAGAACTCACCGGACTTGTTCAGCGGAATCTCCAGCACGCGCGCGATGTCGCGAATGACGGTTTTGGCCCCCAATTGGCCAAAGGTGACGATCTGCGCGACGCGGTCCTTGCCGTACTTCTCTTTCACATACTCGATCGTGCGTTCGCGGCGCGCCTGACAGAAGTCGATATCGAAATCGGGAGGTGAAACGCGCTCCGGGTTCAGAAAGCGTTCGAAGATCAGGTCGAAGCGGATGGGGTCGAGCTGGGTGATGTCGAGCGAATAAGCGAGCAGCGATCCGGCGCCCGAACCGCGGCCGGGACCAACCGGGACACCGTGGGTCCGGGACCATTTGACGAAGTCCGAGACAACGAGAAAATAATTGATGAACCCGGTCTTCTGAATAACGCCGACCTCGTAGTCGAAACGTTCGACCAGCTTTTTCTGCGCGTCGGTCTGCGGGGCCTCATAATCAAAACCGTAGTGGTGCTTGAGGCCTGCTTTGCCGAGGTGAATCAGGTAGCTGAGACCGTCGGCGAAGCCCTCGGGCACCACAAAGGTCGGGAAATGCAGGCTTTCGGCTTTGCCGTTCGAAAAGGAGAGCGTGACGTTGCAGCGGTCGGCGATCGCCTGTGTAAGATCAAAGGCTTCTGCATCGTTCGGAAAGAGTTTCTCCAGTTCGTCACGCGATTTGAAATAGAACTCTTTGGTCGCGTAACGCATGCGTTTGGGGTCGCTCATAACGGTCTGCGTCTGGATGCACAGCATAACCTCATGGGCTTCGGCGTGGCTTTGGTGAAGGTAGTGCACGTCATTGGTGACCACGGCCTTTAAGCCGGTGCGCTGACACAATTCATGGACGCCCTCGTTGACCGTTTTTTGTTCGGGAATGCCATGGTCCTGCAATTCCAAGTAAAAATTATCGGGGCCGAAGATCTCCATGTATTCGCGCGCGACCTTCTCAGCCTCGTCGAGGTGCCGCTCTTTCAGATGCGTGTTGACCTCTCCCTGCAGGCAGGCGGCCAGACCGATGAGTCCGGCGGCGTGGGCGCGGAGGGTTTCCTTGTCGATGCGCGGTTTGTAGTAGAACCCTTCCATGTGGGCGATGGTGTTGATTTTCGCGAGATTGAGATAGCCTTCATCATCTTTAGCCAGAAGCACCAGATGGTGATAAGGAATGCTGTGGTCGCGACTTGACCGGGGTGCCTTGGCGAGGATGTAGACCTCGCAGCCGATGATGGGTTTGATTCCCTCGGCTTTGCAGGTCTTGTAGAAGTCGATTGTGCCGTACATGACGCCGTGGTCGGTCATGGCAAGGGCCGTCATGCCGAGCTCTTTGGCGCGGTGCACGAGCGGCTTGATGTGGCAGGCTCCGTCAAGAAGGCTGTATTTGGTGTGGAGATGGAGATGGACAAAAGGTTTTGACATGGTGTCTGGGTATCCGGGCGATAAGGGAAGGAAAGAGTGTGTCGGCACGCCCTGCCCAGCACCTCTTTTTCACGTCATGAAGTATAACAGAGCGGGTTCTCAGGCTAAAGCCCTAATACCAGCCTGAAAGAGATGAATGAATGGTGTGCGGGCGCGCGAAGAGATGCGAAAATGATCAGGCGAGGGAGTGATCGGTCCCCGCTTGAAGTCGGCGGAGGTGTCGCAACTCGACAATGACAACGAAGGCGGTAATGGCAGAGGAGATGACGTCGGCAACAGGCGATGCTGTCCAGATCCCGGTGATGCCCCACACGTGAGGCAGCAGGAAGATCAGCGGTATCAGCAAAAAAAACTGCCGGATGATGCTGAGAATAATGCCGAGGGCCGGACGGCCGACCGACTGGAGGTAGGAGATGGTGACGATCGGCATGCCGATGACGGTGAAAAGACAACAGATGATACGCAGTCCGCGTGTGCCCGCGTGTAACAAGGCCGGGTCATGGGTGAAACAGCGCACGATGGGCCAGGCGAGAGACAGAACGGTGACGGTGATCAAGAAACAGAGCGCGGTTGAGATCTTGATGCAGAGCGTGTAGGCGTCGCCGACCCGGTCAAACCGTTTGGCGCCGTAGTTATAGCCGACGATGGGCTGCATGCCTTGCGTCAGACCGAAGATCGGCATGAGAAGCAGAAAGAGCACGCTGTTGGCAATGCCCATCGCGGCGATTTCTATGGTCGCCGCCTGCGTGGTGGCGGCCCACTTTAGGAAAGTTTTGTTAAAGGAGATATTGACTAAGCCGCCCATGAGCTGAATCGCAAAGGGAGAGAGCCCGATGGCGAACACGCGCATGAGCATTTCGGGATAGATGCGGATACGGGTCAGTCGCAGTCGGACCACGCTGTTTTTCGAAAGATAATGGTGAAAGGCATAGGCCGCCGAGCAGAACATGGCGATATTGGTCGCCCAGGCCGCCCCGCTCACGCCCATTTTGAAACCGAAGATGAAGACCGGATCGAGAAGGG
>CAZTDL010000096.1:0-10420 GCA_964612775.1 uncultured Lentisphaeraceae bacterium | reverse complement strand
GCGCGTTGCCCTGCGCGAACGCCTTATCGACTTCCTGAACGAGCGTTATCCCGGCGCCTTTGTGCGGGCCCGCGTTGCGCTGGAGACGGTGCCCGGAACCTTGTCTTAAGTCAGCCCACGGTGGACTTGTCCCTGACACGCGGTATGCTATACTCTTCACACATGCGAACCGAACGCGATACGCTCGGCACAAAAGAAGTTCCCGAGGACGTGCTCTTCGGCATACACACCCAGCGCGCGCTGGAAAATTTCGGCGTCAGCGGACGTCGCGTCCGACGGGAGCTGATTCGCGCCATCGTGTTTGTGAAGAAGGCCTGCGCGCTGACCCACAAGGAACTGAACGCGTTGCCTGCCGATATCGCCGATGCTATCGTTGCGGCCTGCGACGATGTGCTCGCGGGCCAACACGACGATGCCTTCGTGACCGACGCGCTCCAAGGCGGCGCGGGCACTTCGACGAACATGAATGTCAACGAGGTGCTTGCCAACCTCGCGCTCCTGAAGCTGGGAGGCGCGCCGGGCGACTATGCCCGCGTAAGTCCGCTCGACCACGTCAATCGCGGTCAGTCCACCAATGACGTTTATCCCTCCGCCCTGCGCATCGCGGCCATTGGCTTGGTTCGCGAGATGGCCGACGCCTTGGCCAAGTTGCAGGAATCCTTGCAGAAGAAGGAGCAGGCTTTTGCGGATGTCCGCAAGCTTGGCCGCACCCAGCTGATGGACGCCGCGCCGATCGCGCTTGGGCAGGCATTCGGATCCTACGCGCAGGCTATCGCCCGCGACCGCTGGCGCATTTACAAAGTCGAGGAGCGTCTGCGGCAGATGAACCTCGGCGGCACCGCTGTCGGTACGGGCGCGGCGGCGGATCGGCGCTATACGTTTCGGGTCGCCGAAATCCTGCGTGACTTAACGGGGTTCGGTCTCGCGAGGGCGGAGTATCCGATGGATCTCACGCAGAATGCCGATGTGTTCGTTGAGGTTTCCGGTTTGCTCAAGGCCTGCGCCGTCAATCTGCTGAAAATCTCCAACGATCTGAGGCTGATGAATTCAGGTCCGCGCGGCGGTCTCGGCGAGATTCGTCTTGAGGCGCGTCAAGTCGGGTCTTCTATCATGCCCGGCAAGGTCAATCCCGTGATTCCTGAATGCGTTGCGCAGTGCGCCATGCAGACGATTGCGAACGACACGGCGATCACTTTGGCCGCCGCGGGCGGTCAGTTGGAACTGAACGCCTTTCTGCCGCTCATCGCGGATGCGCTGCTCGATTCGCTCACGCTCCTGCGCAATGCGGTGCTGCGCTTTCGCATCGCCTGCATTGAAACTCTTGAGGCTGACGCCGCCGTGTGCGCGCGTCATCTTCATGCCTCCACCGCGCCCGCCCTCTTGCTTGTGCCAGAGCTTGGCTATGATGCGGCCGCCGCGCTCGCCAAGGAGTCATTGGCCACAGGTAGAACCATTCGGCAGCTTGTGGCCGAAAAACGACTTCTGCCGCCTGAGACGCTCGAGCGTCTGCTTCCGTTCTGAGCGTTGAAGAGGTTTTCGAGGCATCGTTACGCGTCGGGCTAATGACCCTCTGACTGCCACGCCTTGATGGATTGGACCGGGTGAATAAGCATCAGAACGTTGAGTGTCAGGTTATCGCGGACCCGCCAGAGACAACCGAGTTCGAGTATGATGACGGTGGTAACAATGACCCGGACCCGCGTGAAGCGGGCGGCTAGAAAACCGAGCGACATCATGCCGATGTCGCAGACTGAATTCAGGATGCTGTCGCCGACATAGCCCAGGGCAATCGTCGCTTCTCGATAGCGGTTAATGATAAGCGGCGAGTTTTCGAGAAGTTCCCATCCGGCCTCGATGAGGAGCGCGGCGAGGAAGCGGCACTTGACTGGCCAGCGGCGGGCAATTCGCCATAAGAAACCGTAAAACAGCATGCCGTGGATGATGTGCGAAAAGGAGTAGGCGTCCGCCACGCGCTGCGAGTTCTCGCTCGACCAGATATTGCCATCCCACCAGCCGAAGTGCCCGTCGGGACCTAAGGGCGATCGTCCGGAAAGAAACTCGATGGCGGCCACCGAAGAAACGACACTAAGACAACTCAGGACGACAAAACGGTGTTTCTTAAAAAAGGCCACGCTGCGCAGGCCCGTGTCAACGATCATGTTTAAGAAAAAGTTCATAACGGTGTCTCTTGAGCGGGACTATCGGTGTCTAAGAGCGTATTGCGGAGATTGACCCGCCGAAAGGCGGGTTTTTATCTGCGATGCCGTAACGATTGATAAAAGAGACGGCACCGAAGGTTATGGCGTGCCATAACCGTTGCCGGCCGCTTGTCTCAGAGGCTGTCCCACTCAAGACGGGGTTTGTCCTCCGAACGTGCAGAACGTTCATCGGGACTGTTTCGGCAACGCTGATTTTAAAGAGCATGGACTTGCGGGCGACGCTTTCGCCGGTCGGCGGCGCGGTCAAGATAAAGCGAACCCCACAGAGGGGTGCGCGTGTGTCGGCCCACGTGCGCAAGGCGTGGCCCCGTTGGATGCGCATGTCCGTTGGTCATCACCTCCGTGTTTCTTTCGCAAGATTCACTCAATGTTCAAACGGTTCTTCATGGCTTTTTGCGCGCGCCGCCCCTATGGAGGGGGACGGAGACGCTCTCGCTTTCCTGGCGAGGTCTCTTTTCCGCGCGGTGAAGAAAATCCCGTACGGCGCGCAGGTATTCTTGCGGCTTTTCAAGATGCTGCTCATGCGAGGCGTCCTCAAAAACAACGATCTCCGATCCGGGGAGTTTCTTCTGATAATAGCTAACCGTTGCGGGCGACGCTTCATCGTAAAAGCCGCAGGTCAATAGAACAGGCTCCGCGATTTCGTTTAACCGTTCGGTTCGATCATAGTTCTTTAGTGTTCCGGTCACCGTAAACTCACTCGGGCCCCACATCGACCCGTAAATCGAGAAATTCAATTTCTCATAAGACCTGTTCAGGCAATCCGGCCAAGGATTAAGGCGACAAACATGGATCTTGTAATAAGCCGTCATGGCGTCTTGATAATGTGGAGAACTGAATTCGTCGGCCGCTTCACATTTCAGAATGATTTCGCGGGTCTCTTTCGGAAGTTCAGCAATATAGGCCTTCTGGTCCTCGATCCAGCGTGAAGTGCTGAGCAAGGGGCCGGATAGAACTAAACTCGCGACGCCTTTCGGATGTTTCGTCAGGATGTACTCAACCGCAAGCGTGGTCCCCCACGACTGTCCGATGATATGGACTCTCTTTAGCCCGAGCGTCGTACGGACTTGGTGGAGCTCATCAACATACCGCTCCAGCACCCAGAGAGAGGGATCGTCAGGCCTGTCGGAATTTCCGCGGCCGAGCTGATTATAAAAAACAACCGGTCGTTCGTCGGCAAGCCCAGCCAGCGGTTCAAGATAGTCGTAAGATACCCCCGGTCCCCCGTGCAGCACCAAGATCGGAATGCCCTTCTTGTTCTTGCCCACGATTTTATACCTGATTTTACCGCCGCTTACCGAGACAGAACCTTCCTGTATTTCTTCTGGGCTTATAGATTCCGTGACGTTCAATGTTCTGCCCACAGTACAATCTCCATTGATAGTGATCCACGCAAAAAAAAGACAGGGAAGAATGGCGTTTTTTAATCTGATGGCGGTTCGGGGCTTCATATAAAAACCATAAGTGATCGATGTCGGATGCCGGACGGACACGCGGATCGCAGATGACCCTTATTTTCCGATCTCCCTTTCGGTGTCAAGCGCGATCAAAGAAGGACCGGGATTGTCTTGAATGCCTCGCGCCGTTTGAATCCGGCCGATGTGTTCAAATGCGATCATAGCTGAAGTTTCTCTTTGATTTCCGCTGGCAATTCGTCGGTGCTTCGAAGCGCGAACACCGCCGTTCCTTCAAGATTCGTCTTGATTCCGTACATGCGCGCCATGCCGTAACTTACGGTGCTTGAACCCACCATATAGGTCAATGAGCCGGGTTTCTCTTCCCATATCTTTCTCGTCCATCTTGAAAGCTGTTCGATGCAGCAGTAACTCAATTGGAAGGCTCCCGCGGGGACGTTTCGAACATCCCAGACGCGTATGGGACTTTCAGGAATCAGGCTGATTAATTTCTCAAGATATTGCGCTAACTTCAGAGCCACCTCGTTGTTATAGACACCTGAAATGCGAAAATAAATGAGGTTATCGATCACGGTTACGTCGGCGCTGGCGTCATCGAAAGCCAAGGTTTCCCTTTTCATGCTGAAATTCCCCATCCGCAGGCGCCTGCTCGTCACGAACCTCTCATACAGGCTGAACCCCTACGACGTATCCAGTTTATATGAACGGCTATCGAATGACAAGACTGCATTATAAAGAATATGCTTGAAGAAACCAATGGCGGAAACTGGGCGATCTGCCCGTATGACAGGCGGAGAACGCTTGAGTCGACGGGATGACATCCGCTTCATCCGCGGGCGCGCGCTAATCTTTTTTGTCGGCATTTTTCATGCGTTTGGCGACATGTCCCACGCGCGTCGCAAGACCTTCGATTGACGAGAGCATGAAGAGGGGGATCGATGAGAACCCGACCCACAGTCCTATGACGAGCACTGCGAAAACGGGATGCCAATTCAATTCTGACACCAGACTCCGCGCCATGATCCCTCCGAAGATGAAAAGGATGATCAGCAGGAGGATAGCGAGTTGCCGATACAGCAGGTACGCGAGATACCCAACGGCTCCGACGCCGAGCGTGTATAAGAGATATGGAAGGATGATCCGATAGTCCATGGCTGGCCTCCTTTTCATATGTGCCGGTGGAGGTGGTGTGCCTCCCGCAGCAAGAATGGGTTCACGTGGATTTTCCCGAAAGAGAACGGGACACGGCGAATAGCTGTTGGCGTTTGCCGGATGTCCGAAAGATCGGAGCTGGAGCAATTGGGCATTATGTTCCTTTTCTCTCCCCGTATTTGGCGACGAGTTTCTGAATGCCGCGTGAGGCGTCAACCCATTCTTCCAGATAGCCGCAACGGCCGCACAGGTATTTCGTAATCGTTACGTTGCTCAACAGAGTCAACCCGGTCGGCACTTGATTTCCCCTGCCGCCATAATAGTCGAGCGCTCGGCATGGCGAAGCCGTTGCGAAACGCTCGGACGTCGGTTTGGCATGGGCGCGGAAACCCGTGAGGCTCAAATTCCCTAACGGAAAGCAGTGTACCTGAACTGTTGGCGCATGACAAGTTTGCGGTCGCAAGGCTGAAGGGCGTCTGGAGCAATCCCATCCGGGATCGTTTGTTCCATGCCCGTTATCCGGCATCGCAAATCGCGCGCTGGGGGCAGGTGGGCATGATCGGGCATTTTGAGGTTCGGTCACTTTGCTTCAACGGTTATGCCGCAGACTTTATACGCATCGTCGGCATCGCCTTCATTCGTATAGTGCGAAAAATCCAGGCTCACAATCGCTTTGTCTGTCGTGTAGACGCGACTGTGCTTGTCCCTGGAGGGCCGGCCGTCAAGAATCTTTCTGACTTCCGGCAGAGGCGTTTCAGCTTGAATGCCGTTGGAGAGTTTCCACGCGAGATTATCGAAGACAGCGTTTGCGATCATGCGCTGCGACAGTTTCCAGTCAACGACGGAATGCGTAACGCGAACGCCGTGGAGTTTGCCGTTCTCGAACAGCAAAGCGATAGCCTTGCCGTAGATCATACAAGATTCCGTTCCTGAAAGGCGAATATAGCCGTCCGGTTTTCCAAATGTCTTGGCGATCTCCGCTTCCTTCGTGCCGAAGGCCATGCCGAAAATGTGCTCATCAGGATCAATGATCCGCGATGGCATCGGCGTGTCGAGCTGCCCTTTGACCATGTCCTTGATGTCTTGTGCCCGACCGAAACCGGCTAAAGCCAGAAAGCCGACTAAGAATATCGTTTCTTTCATTCCGTTTTCCTTTCGTCTTGCCAAGCGCCTGAATTAAACCGCGCCGCGAGGCGGCGTCGATTTGAATGAATTGTTCGGTCTGCTTGCGATAGAGTTTTCTGCCGATTGCGCGATCATGTGAACACACGAAATGAATTCAGGCGTAATCGCATATCGGCGAGCCGCTGACCGTTGCGCGGCACCGCCGTTGACGGTTCGCCGGATGCGTCAACGCATCACCGCGGCATCAGCGCGAATACGCCCCAGCCCAGGTATTCACGGGTGTAGGCGGCGTGACGCTCAGGTTCCGAGGTCAGTAGGGCTCGAACCTCTTTGGCTAGCTCGTCGTCGGGATTGGCTTCTAGCCATCGGCGCATGGTGAGCCATTTGGCCGCCTCGTATCTGTCCCAGCCGTCTTGGTCGGCCAGGACCATTTCAACGACGTCGTAGCCAAGGTGGCCGAAAGACGCGAGAAGTTCTGGAAGCCTGAGAAAGTCGGAAATCGAGCTGGCGAGACACCGCTTGGCAATATCTTCCGTTGGCGGTAACTGCCGCCAGTAGGGCTCGCCGATGAGGATGATCCCTCCTGTGAGCAGACTCCGCTTCAAAAGCGCGATCGTGCCGGCGACACCTCCGCCGATCCATGTGGCGCCGAGACAGGCGGCCACGCCGACCTTCTCGTCGGAGACATAGCCGGAGGCATCGCCATGGATGAACGTGACTTGATCGGCGACGCCGAGTTCTACAGCACGGCGTTTCGCCTGCTCGGTGAACAGCGGGCTCATGTCGATGCCGGTGCCGATGGCTCCGTAATCGCGTGCCCAGGTGCACAGCATCTCCCCCGAACCGCTGCCGAGGTCAAGCGTCCGAGTCCCCGTTTCCAGACGCAGCGCCGCGCCGAGAGCGGCGAGTTTTTCGGGGGTGAACGGGTTATGGATACGGTGTGCGCTCTCAGAGATGTTGAATATCCGCGGTATGTCCATTGTGAGATAATTCCTTGTTTCGATGTCCTGATACGATCCCTGTCGACTCTCTCTTCATCCTTTGATCTTTATGGCTTGAAGGTAGTCGATGGGGTTGCGCGCCGAGACTGCCTTAAGCTGTGCCTTGCTCCGTGTGCCCGTTTTCAAGAATCGTTCCCAAAGCTCTGCTGTTCGCCTGGCGGCCTCGTCAGTCACGTCGATCTCCTGTCGCGTCTGGATGAAATGCGCCTTCTGAAAAGCCTGTCGGTTCCGCCATTGTCTTCCTCCCATTCTCATCGGGGAACCTGACATTGGCCGTCACGCATATTTTCGGAACGGCACCCGCCGATCTTTGATATGCGTCAAAAATCGTCGTAAGTAACTTGACCGCAACAAAAGAAGACTCTATCGTTGACGCATATGGTGAAAACGCCATGGAGGTGCAATTTGCGTCAGCCGCGTTTGCAGACAACCGCGCCACCGGTTCCGGAGTCCAAATGGCCTGACGGCTACATTGAGGCTTTGAGGCGGGAAGGGGCGCACGAAAAAAACATGCCGTATGGCTTATTGCGGGTGCGTTCGTTCTTCGCAAACGGCCCCGGTCGCCCATGTCGACAGTTGGGGCGAGACGGGATCGAGGCATTCTTGTCCGAAGCCGTCCGACGCACGGGGATTTCGCATCGGCAGGTTCAACAGGCCAGAAACGCGATCGAAACGTATTGCGAGAGGTTTCGCGGGATGCCCCTTGCGCCGAGAACGGACGAGGAACGCCCTTCGGACGCCGGATTGTCAGTCTGTTATGAATATAAAGACGATAGGCCATCGCACCCCTTCCAGAACATAAAAACAATTTACATAAAACAGAGTCCCGCCGTCAATCCTGTTTCAGCGCCGACGGGGCGGCGCTTGCCCGCGGTGGCCGGCCGGGCTGAAATCAAAGCCGTAATCGCGCATCTGTCCGACGGAACCGGCATGCGGTCGGGCGAACTGCGCGGCTTGCGTGTGCGGGAGGTGCAGTTCGCCCCGAACCGTATCCATGTCCGCGCGGTTCAGGCGCTGCTCGGACACGCGAACGTCGAGACGACCATGATCTACACGCATGCGCTTAACAAAGGACCGCTGGGCGTCGTCAGCCCGGCAGACACATTATGAGTCTCAATACCACACCCCAAGGCGAGCGGGTTCACATCGCGCTTTTCGGCCGACGCAACGTCGGCAAATCCAGTCTCATCAACGCCCTCACCGGACAGGATGTTTCGATCGTTTCGGATGTTAAAGGCACGACGACGGACCCGGTCTACAAGGCGATGGAGCTGCTGCCCCTCGGACCGATCATGATCATCGACACGCCGGGGCTCGACGACGAGGGCACCTTGGGCGAGTTGCGCGTTCAGCGCACGCGCGACGTTTTGAACAAAACGGATGTGGCGATTCTGGTTTTGGAGGCCGAACACGGGCTTGGCGCGTGTGAACAGGCGATCCTTGCGCTCGTTCAAGCGAAAGCCATTCCTCTGCTGGTGGTGTTCAATAAGGCCGATCTGGCCGCGCCGCAGGACGAACTTCTGAGGCAGACCGAGGGCTTCGCGAAAGCGCCGGTGTACACGGTTTCTTCGACCACGAAGGACGGCGTGGAGGAGGTTAAGCTCGCGCTGGCCAAGATCGTCCCGGAAGAGAACGATAAGTTCCTGATCGTCGGCGATCTGCTGCGGCCTTCGGATTTCGTGGTGCTGGTGACGCCCATTGACAAGGCCGCCCCCAAGGGACGTCTCATTCTGCCTCAGCAGCAGACCATCCGCGATATTCTGGAGTCGGACGCCATCGCTGTCGTGACCAAGGAGTTCGAGTTGCGCGAGACGCTGGCCGCACTCGGCAAAAAGCCGCGTCTCGTCATCACGGATTCGCAGGTGTTCGCCAAGGTTTCGGCCGACACGCCGCGTGACGTGCCGCTCACGTCGTTCTCGATTCTGTTCGCGCGCTACAAGGGCAATCTCACAGCGCTTGTGGCGGGCGCGCTGGCGGTCGACTCGCTGAAGGACGGCGACCGCGTGCTTATTTCCGAGGGCTGTACGCACCATCGCCAGTCGGACGATATCGGCACGGTCAAAATTCCGCGCTGGCTGCGTCAGCATACCGGCAAGGACCTTGTTTTTGAGCATACGGCCGGAATGAAGTATCCGGGTGATCTGGCCCGCTACGCGCTGATCATCCATTGCGGCGCGTGTATGCTGAACCGCCGAGAGATGCATTATCGCATTCATCAAGCCCAGGCCGCAGGCGTACCGATCATCAATTACGGGGTGTTGATCGCCTTTATGCAGGGGATTCTCGACCGTTGTCTGGAGCCTTTCCGCATGTGAGTCGACGGGCACGGGGTGGGGGGTCGACGGGGCGTGACAAGCGGCCTCGCTGGGCGGGCCGCACGTCTCGGCCCGGGCCGTATCCGTTGCGTCCGTCGTGCATTCTTCTCGACAACGGGGAAGGCGCTCCGCTAAACTGCAAACACTATTCGGAGATCAATACATGAATGATGATATGAGTCCTTTTCCACCGCCGTTAGAGAATCGTCGTCCCATGGCGCCGCGTCGCGCGTCGACGCCAGCGTTTCGCGGACCGCGCATCGCGTGGCCCGCCTTGTCCTCGTTTTCGCTTTTGCTCGTGTTGGCCATCGTTCTGTTGCCTCTCTGGCGGTGGTTCTGGTGGCGGATCGAACCTGAGAACGGCGAGATTGCGGTTCTGATTAAGAAGACCGGCAAGAATCTGCCGGTTGAAAGCATTCTGGCCGAGTCGCTGGCGTATAAGGGGATTCAGCTTGAGGTGCTTCCCGAAGGACGTTTCTTCCGCAACCCATACACGTGGGATTGGATCATCACGAAAGCCACCGATATTCCCGCCGGCAAATTCGGCGTGCTTGTCCGCAAGTACGGCAAGGATTTGCCCGGCGGAAAGATCATCGCGCCGGATGAAAGCTACAAGGGCATTGTGCGCGAGGTGCTGGGAACCGGCAAGCATCGTATCAATCCCTTCGCGTATGACGTGCAGCTTTGCGATGACATTAAGATCGCGCCCGGTCATGTGGGCGTGGTGACGTCGCTTTGCGGCGAAGACATTCTCTCCGGCGGCATGACGACGCCGTTCACGGACAAAGGTTTTTTGGCCCCGGCCGGCGCGAAAGGCGTGCAGCGCGAGGTCCTCAAGGAGGGCACGCACCGACTCAATCCTTTTCTTTACGCGGTGTCGATCATCAACATCCAGAGCCAGCGTTTCGAGTTCAGCGGCGATGAGGCGATCATGTTTCTCACGCTCGACGGTTTTCCCGTGACGGTCGAAGGTACGCTGGAGTTTAACCTCAATGTCGAAAAAGTCGCGCTCTTGACCCATGAGGTCGGCGATATGGAAGACATCATGCAGAAACTGATCTTGCCCAGCGCGCGCGGTTTTTTCCGCATTGAAGGCAGCAAGAAGAACGCGACGGACTTTATCGTGGGCGAATCGCGTCAGGCGTTTCAGGACAGTCTCGGTTCCTATCTGGTCGGTGTCTGCACAAACTGGG
>CAZTDL010000095.1:0-10427 GCA_964612775.1 uncultured Lentisphaeraceae bacterium | reverse complement strand
ATTCTTGTTCTGCGCGGCAAGCAGACGGTGCTCGCGTGGTGCCGCGACAAAGAGGTGACGTGGCAAACTGCGCTGGCCGACGGACGCGCGCCCGAAACAGTGCGCGGTCTGACGGTGACGTTGCCGGCGCCGTCGCAAGGCGGCTCTGCAACGGAAACGTCGGTCTACGATCCTTGGAGCGGTCTGAGAACGGCCGTGAAGGGCGCGGCGGGTACGATCACGTTGCCGGATTTCTCGCGATCACTGGTTATCCGAATCCGGAACAAGTAGACATGTCCGGTATCGGCAGCCGCAGGGGCGGCCGCTTGTCGCGACAAGGCTGGATTGAAGAGGCCGGGCCGACCGCGGCCATGGCGTCTGCCGCATCCTTTTTCTCGAATGTTCGCCAGGCAGATTTCGGGTCTGTCCTCTTAGGCCGAGTCGCGTTCGCCGCAGGTTTTGGGCGGTGCTTGCCAGAGGACGGAAGGCTGTGATAATTTGAGTACATGAATCTTAATATCCTCTGCATCGGAGCGGGGTATGTGGGCGGGCCCACCATGGCCATGATCGCTCTCAAGTGCCCTGAATATCGTGTGACGGTTGTCGACGTGAATGCGCAGCGCATTGCGGCTTGGAATTCCGACGCGCTGCCGATCTATGAGCCGGGTTTGGCGGAAGTCGTTCAGAGGTGCCGTAACCGGAACCTGTTCTTTTCGACGGACATCCAGAAGGGTATCGAGGAAAACGACATTATTTTCGTGGCGGTCAACACGCCGACAAAAACGTTCGGCCATGGTGCCGGCTATGCGGCCGATCTGCAGTATTGGGAGAAAACGGCGCGCCTTATCCACGATTTCTCAAAAGGCGACAAGATCGTTATCGAAAAGTGCACGTTGCCGGTACGGACCGCTGCGGCGATGTCGCGTATTCTGCATTCGGGTAAATCGCCTTACCATTTCGAGGTTCTCTCCAACCCCGAATTCTTGGCGGAGGGGACGGCTATTCAGGATTTGGAGACCCCCAGCCGCGTGCTGATCGGCGCGGATTCCACGCCGAGCGGACGTGAGGCGCTGAAAATCGTCTCGGACATTTACGCGACGTGGGTGCCCCGCCGTAAGATACTGGCCGCGAATGTCTGGTCCAGCGAGCTCTCCAAGCTCGCGGCTAACGCCATGCTGGCCCAACGCGTGAGTTCCGTGAACGCGCTGTCCGCCCTATGCGAAGTCACCGAAGCCGATATCGCGGAGGTGACCCATGCGATCGGGATGGATGATCGGATCGGCTCAAAGTTTTTGAAGGCGGGTGTCGGGTTTGGCGGCTCGTGCTTTAAGAAGGATATCCTCAACCTCGTCTATCTGTGCGAAACGTATAATCTGCATGAGGCCGCCGCGTACTGGCGACAGGTCGTCTTGCTGAATGACTGGCAGCAGGACCGTTTTGTCGGTTCTGTTTTGCGCTCGATGTTTAATACGGTGGCCGGAAAGCGGATCGCGCTCTTGGGGTTTGCCTTCAAGGCGGACACGGGAGATACGCGCGAGAGCCCGGCGATTTGCGTGGCGCGGATGCTGGTTGAGGAACATGCGGATGTCGTGACCTGTGATCCGCAGGCGCTTGAAAATGCGCGGCAGGATTTGGCTGACCTCGGTGTACGGGTGACATACGAGGCTGATCCGTATGTGGCGACTCACGGTGCCGATGCGGTGCTGATCCTGACCGATTGGACGTGTTTCCGGGAACTGGACTATGCGCGTGTGTATGCCGGCATGCGGCAGCCCGCATTTCTTTTCGATGGCCGGAATTGTGTGGACCATTCGGCGTTGTATAAAATGGGCTTTAATGTGTATGCCATTGGAAAACCGCCCCTTTCGCATCTGAAGTAAAGCGCGGAAGGAGGCCCGGTTTATGGGTCGTAGGCTGTGACGCCCGCAAGCGCGTTGCAGAGTGCGGCTTTTTGGCGCGATCAAGGGTGGGTGAGACTCGGGGGACTCGCGTTATGCGTTGGAAATTGTTGTTGGGCGGCATGGTCTGGGGGGCGGCCGTGTGCTTCGCGGAACCGTTTTTGAATTTCGTCTATCCTGCGGGGGGCGTGCCGGGAAGCGAGTTTGAAGTCGAGGTCGGCGGAGAACTGGGGACGGACGTGACGCAGGCGGTGATCAGTGGCGCTGGCGTCAAGGCGACACTGCTGGGGCCGGTGCGTACGGTCACGTATTCGAAAAAAGGCAAGGCTGTCCCGTCGGTGATGCCGAACCGCTTACGCTTTAAAGTCGTGATCGAGAAAGATGCTCCGTCGGGTTTTCGCGCGTTTCGCGTGAGTACGGCTTATCGGCTGAGTGACCCTGTCGGTTTTGAAATCGCGGCGATGCCGGAATGTGTCGAGCCGACCACGAACCGTGCGGCCGCTAACACGCAGACGTTGTCGGCGTTGCCGGTTTGCCTGAACGGGCGTGTGCACGGGAGAACGGGGGATCGTTATCGTTTCCAAGCGGTCAAGGGCACGACGCTGGTCGCTTTTACCGAACAGGGCGCGCTTCCTCACGGGGGATTTCATCCGGTTCTGGCGTTTACGGATGCTGACGGAAAAGTGTGCGGCGAGGTCAATGTCTACAATGAGGAGACCGCGCCGGTCGTCGTGTTTGAAGTGCCCTGCGACGGGGTTTATGCGCTGGAAGTGACGTCATCTTTGAAACTCACGGGCGACGCCTGCGTGTATCGCGTGAAGTTGGGCGAGTTGCCGCTGGTCACGGGGTTCTCGCCGTCGGGCGCCAAAGAGGGCGAAAGCTTGAATGTCAAGCTGTCGGGTGTGAATCTGCCGCAAAAACGAGTGCGCCTCTTTACGGGCGGTAAAAACAGCGCGTTGTGCCTGGAGGCGTTGACGGATGGGGTGTTCGCTTTGCCCTCGTTGAGGTTTGATTTGTCGGCCGATCCGGATGTTGCGGAGGCGGAGCCGAATAATGCGTCTCCGGATGCTCAGCCGCTCGATTTCCCGAGCGTGCTGAACGGGGTGTTGAATCAGGAGGGTGGACGCGACCTGTTCCGCTTCAGCGGACCTTTGGGCAGTATCGCCTATGTGGATGTGCATGCGGCCTCACTCGGTTCGCGGCTCAAACCGGTCGTGACGGTGCGTGACAGTTTGGGAAAGGTGGTCGCAAAGCAGGCGTTTAACACGAACAACACGGACCGCGCGGCATTGCAGTCGCGTGATCCGTCGGTGGCGGTGAAGGTGACGGATGCCGGCGCCTATGAGGTGGAAGTGTCCGATGCGGAGGGACAGGCGGGCGAAAATCACTTTTATCGTTTGCGCGTGGGGCCTCCGTTGCCGGACTTCAAGGTGTGGATGACGCCCGCATCATTGAATATCCCTGCGGACGGCAGTATGCTGGTGACGATTTATCTGCAACGCCTCCACGGCTTTGAGGGCGAAGTGAACGTTGCTTTGGATTTTCCGCCGCTCAGCATCGCCTGCGAAGGTGGCGTGATACCGGTGGGAAAAGACGCCTGTCTGATGACGGTGTCGACGGATAGCGCTCGTTTTCCCCGTACCGTGTTTGACTTGTCGCTGACGGCGACCGCAGAGATCGGCGGGCGTCTTGTCAAACGGACGGCGACGCCTGTCCGATTTGATGAGCGGCAGGGGATTGTGACCGCGCGGACGTTTGCGGAAGTGTCGGCTCGGGCGAACGCCGGTTTACGGGCGCTGCACCTGAATGTGGCCCCAAAAACGAAAGTGGCTATTTCTCTGAAGGAACCGGTCCGGCTGATGGTGTTGAGCCCGACTCTGGCGACTTATCTCGGCGGCCTGTATGAGCCGATCGTCATCTATCCTGAGCGCGGCTTTACGGTTCAAGGTGTCCAGCGCACGAACAAGCAGGAGCGCGCCGCGGTTCTGCTGAAGGCCGATCCGAAAGTGATGCGGGCGGGCGATACAGGCCATCTGATTCTCGGTTGCGTTCAGAAAGGTGACGTCAGCCGAACCGTCATGACCGTGACCCAGAGTGTGCCTTTTTTGGTGAAGTGAGAAAGCGGCATATGGCCTGCCGGCCGCGTGCGGCTCTTGGGGGAACGGCGGTAAAAATACGAGGTCATTCCTTCGGCGTACGGTGTCTGTCTTTCAACGGTTTCTTGTCCTCGCGTTTTAGACCTTCTGACAATGCGGGCAAAAATGCGTACCGCGCTGACCCACCACACTGCGCTCGATGCGTGTGCCGCAGCGCGGGCAGGGTAACCCGTCGCGGCGGAAAACCTTCAGCGCGTCGGCGTTGCGTCCGCGGTGTCCCGAGACGCTGTAGAAATTGGCTTGGCCGTTTCCGAGCGTTGTCCCGTTGTTCTTGATACCCCTTTTCAGCACCTCCCGAATGGCGTGGTGCAGGTTGCGGATTTCAACGGCGGTCAACGTGTCGGCACGCCGTTCCGGATGGATTTGCGCCTGCCATAGCGACTCGTCGACATAGATGTTGCCGAGTCCGGCCACCGTGGTCTGATCTAACAAAAGCGGTTTGATCAGCCGTTTCCTGCCGCAGAGTTGTCGATGCAGGACTTCCGGCGTGAAGTCGGCGTTGAGGGGTTCTGGCCCGAGCGTGCCCAGAGGGTCTGCGCCGATCGGCACAAATCGGAATCGTCCAAATTTCCGCGTGTCGTTGAACACGAGGCGTTTGCCGTCTGCGAAGGTTATGGTCACGTGATCGTGCGGACCGGGCGTCTCGCCTTCGACGGCGAAACGCAGTTTGCCGGTCATGCGCAGATGAAGGAGCAGCCGACTGCCCGTGTCGAGCGTGAACACGATGAATTTTGCGCGACGTGCCACGTGACGGATCGAGCGGTTTTTCAACGCTTTGTTAAGGCCCTCAGGCGTTAGCCCGGTCACCGTTCGCGCCCAGCGGACATCGACGTTGCGGATCTTGGCGTTTTCCACCCCGTGAGCGCGGAGATCGCGGACAATGGTTTCGACTTCCGGCAATTCAGGCATAGTCCATCCTTTCACGTGACAGTTTAACATGATCCTGCCCGTCCGTCTCAAGGTTCGGTGATTTTTCACGATTCGACCGGTGCGGTGCGCCTGACGATTTTGAACACCTTTGCCCTTTCGCGGGGAGACATGGTATGATGCGTAAAACTCATGGGGAGACCTTGCAAATGAAACGGTGGAGCGGGATTGCGTGTGGGGCGGTTCTGGTGTGTTCGGCGGTGTCGGGCGCGGACGAGGGTTTTGATCCGGTCGCGTATGTGTTGCCGCTGATGGGCACAGACAATAGCGTCAAACTTTCCTCGGGCAATGTTTATCCTGCGGTCGCGCGCCCGTGGGGCATGAACTTTTGGACCCCGCAGACAGGCAAGATCGGCGATGGCTGGGGATATACCTATGCGGCCAATAGGATCGCCGGCATCAAGCAGACCCATCAGCCGAGCCCATGGATCAACGATTACGGCCAGTTCGCGGTCTTGCCCGTGGTCGGCAAGCGCGTCTTCCATCAGGATGACCGTCCGAGCTGGTTTTCGCATAAGGCGGAAAAATCCGCCCCGCATTATTACGGCGTTTATCTGGCGGATTATGACACGACCGTTGAACTAACGTCGACAGAACGCGCGGCGATGTTTCGCGTGACCTATCCGAAAACAGACCGGGCTTATTTTGTGGTGGACGCTTTCGACAAGGGCTCATGCGTCAAAATCATTCCCGACCAGCGTAAGATTATCGGCTGGGCCACGCGCAACAGCGGCGGCGTGCCCTCGAATTTCAAGAACTACTTCGTGCTGGTGTTTGACCAGCCTTTCGCGTCGGTGAACGTTTGGAGGGACAAGGAACTGAAAGAGGGGACCCTTGAGCTTCAGGACAACCATGTGGGGGCGCTGGTGCAATTTAAATCCGAAGCGCGCGGGTCACGTGTGCATGTTCGCGTCGCATCATCGTTCATCAGCGCGGAGCAGGCGGAATTGAACCTGAAAGAGCTCGGCAACGATACTTTTGACGCGCTCCGCGAAAAAGGGCGTCAGGTTTGGAACACGGCGCTGGGGCGTATTGCGGTTGAAGGAGGCACGCTGGACCAATACCGCGTTTTTTATACCTGCCTCTACCGCTCGCTGCTTTTTCCCCGAGCGTTCTATGAGATCAACGCCGCGGGTCAGCCGGTCCACTACAGTCCGAATTCGGGCGAGGTGAACCCCGGGTATTATTTTACGGACAGCGGTTTTTGGGATACCTTCCGCTCGCTGTTTCCGTTTCTGAATTTCCTTTATCCGTCGATGAATGCAAAGATGACGGCGGGTTTGGAGAAGTGTTATCGCGAGAGCGGGTGGCTGCCGGAATGGGCGAGTCCGGGACATCGAGCGTGTATGGTCGGCAACAACTCGGCTTCGATCATGGCGGATGCGTGGCTCAGCGGCGCGCGCGGCGGATACGACATGGCGACGCTCTACGAGGCTGTGGTGCATGGCGCGGAGAACGCGCACCCGGCGCTTGATTCGGTCGGACGCAAGGGCGCGAAGGAGTACCTTGAGCTCGGATATGTGCCGCGCGACATCGGCATCAACGAAAGTGCGGCGCGCACGTTAGAGTATGCCTATGACGACTGGTGCATTTGGCGTTTGGCTGTGGCGCTCAAACGGCCGCAGGAGGAGATCGACCGTTTCGCGCGCCGGTGTCTGAACTACCGAAACCTTTTTCATCCTGAACGGAAACTCATGAGCGGCCGCAACAAGGATGGCACGTTCGACAAGGATTTTAATCCCTTCAAGTGGGGCGGGGATTTTACCGAAGGCTGCAGCCTGCACTACACGTGGTCGGTCTTCCACGACGTGCAGGGGCTGATCGGCTTGATGGGAGGACGCGAGGCCTTTGTCGCCAAGCTGGACGAGGTCTTTACGCTGCCGCCGGTGTTCGACGAGAGCTACTATCGGCAGGTGATCCATGAGATCCGAGAGATGCAGATCATGAACTTCGGACAATACGCGCATGGCAATCAGCCGATCCAGCACATGATTTACCTCTACGCATATGCGGGTGAGCCGTGGAAGACGCAACGCTGGGTGCGTGAGGTGATGGACCGTCTTTACGTGCCCGCGCCTGACGGCTACTGCGGCGATGAGGATAACGGACAGACCTCGGCATGGTACGTCTGGTCCGCGCTCGGTTTTTATCCCGTCTGTCCGGGCAGCGGCGAATATGTGCTCGGCGCGCCGCTGTTCAAGAAGGCGACGGTCACTTTCGAGGACGGTCGGCAATTGGTGATCAACGCGCCTGAAAACAGCGCCTCCAACCGCTACATCGCGGGCATGAAACTGAAAGGCAAGACCTACACGAAAAACGCTCTCGCCGCCGACGTGTTGAAACGCGGTGCGAAGATCGATTTCGCCATGACGGGGGAACCTGACGTAAAGCGTGGCACGGCTGCAGGCGATGCGCCTTATTCGTTCTCGCGGAAATGATTTTTGAGCAGCCGCGAGCCCCGGCTCTCATCCGCAACGTTTGAGAGGCTTGGCCGCCATACAGACGTCAGCTGTCTCCGGCGGATTTTTTTGATTTGTGTAGAACAGGGTTCTACAGGTAAACTAAACTCAATTTAAGAGGTGTGTGCCGCTCCTGCGGCGAAATCGGGAAAGAGGTGCGTATGGCGTATTATTTGGGCATCGACAGTAGCACGCAGAGCATGAAGGGGCTGGTGATCGATCCGGAAGCCGGGCTTGTGGTGACGAGTGCGGGTGTCAGTTTCAAGGATGATTTGCCCCTCTATCGGTGTCCCGACGGCGTGCTGGCCAATCCCGACCCGCTCGTGAAGCATGCGGATCCGTTGATGTGGCTGGCTTCCTTGGATTTGCTGCTGGAACGGCTGAAAGCCACCGGCGTGGATATGGGAAAGATCGCCGGTATCGGCGGCGACGGCCAGCAGCACGGCTCCGTTTATCTCAACAGCCGCTTTTCTCAGGCGCTTGCGGATCTTAAGCCCGCCGCATCGCTGACGGAACAGCTTAAAGATGTGCTCGCCCGGCCGACAAGCCCGATCTGGATGGACAGCTCGACCTCAGCCGAATGCCGCGAACTCGATCAGCAGTTCGGCGCGCGCATGCAGGCCGATACAGGCTCGCCCGCGATTGAGCGGTTTACCGGGCCGCAGATCCGCAAATATGCCAAGTCTGAGCCGGAACGTTATGCGCAGACCGAGCGGATCCATCTTGTGAGCTCGTTCCTTTGTTCCGTGCTGATCGGTCGAGATGCCCCCATCGATTCCGGTGACGGCGCGGGCATGAATTTGCTCAATCTCCGCATGCTGGTCTGGGATGCGGAAATCGCGGAATTTACGGCACCGGGGTTGGATAAAAAATTGCCGCGGATCGGCCGAGGCGTGGCCGGCGGCCTGCACGCTTATTTCGCGAAATACGGTTTGAAGCCCGGTATTCCTGTGGCGGTCTGGACCGGCGACAATCCGGCCAGCTTGGTCGGGGCCGGGGCGTGGGGGACCGGCGTGGCCGTGGTGAGTTTGGGCACCAGCGATACCTTTTTCGCGGCGTTGGAGGACTTCCGCACCGATCCTGACGGCTGCGGTCATGTGTTCGGCAATCCTGCGGGCGGGTTCATGAGCCTGGCCTGTTTTAAGAACGGGTCTTTGGCGCGTGACCGGGTGAGGCATGAGTCCGGTTCCAATTGGGAATTCTTTGATAAGAGCGCGTTCGAAATGACGCCCGCTGGCAACAAAGGCCGCTTGGCCTTGCCGTGGTTCGTTCCCGAGATTACCCCGCCCGTCCTGACGCCCGGTGTGCGCGCGAACTTCGATTTTTCGACGGCAGCTCCCGAGGTGCGTATTCGTGCTGTCGTCGAGGCGCAGGCGTTGGCCTTGCGCAGCCATGCCCAGTGGATTGGCACGTTCAAAGCGCTTCGCGTGACGGGCGGGGCTTCGAAGAGCCTTGGTATCCGCCAGACGTTGGCCGATGTCTTTCAGGCGCGGGTGGAAAGCATCGCGGTGGCCGATTCGGCGGCGTTGGGCGGCGCGATGCTGGCCGCGCATGCGGACGGTTATCCGCTGGCCGCAATGACCCGGGCATTCTCGCCCGTGACGACAGTGTGCCGTCCGTGCGCCGAGCATGCGGCACGCTATGAGCGCCTCTTGCCCGTCATCCGCGAATTGGAAACGCAATCGCCGAAGGAGTAGCACAGAACGAGCCTGTCGCGTTCGCGGCTAGCGAACGCCCAATTCCGCGCAGATCGCGTCGGCTGCGCGGCCCGACGCGTTGCCGTCGCCGAGCAGCGTGTTGGTCGCGTCGAGTTCTGCGGTGATGCGCCGCCGAGCCTCCGCATCCGTCAGCCAGACGTAAAGCCGGTCGGCCAAGAGCTCGGGCGAAAAGGCGTCCTGCAGAAGCTCGGGCATCACCTCTTTGCCCGCGATGATGTTCGCAAGCCCCAGATGCTTGACGCCCTTGATGACGAGGCGCGCGATCAGGTAGGTGACTCGGCTGGCGATGTAGACCAGCACGGTGGGGCAACGCATGAGGCAGGTTTCGAGCGTGGCGGTGCCGGACGCCACGGCCGCCGCGTGGGCTTGAAGCATCACGTGTCTCGCTTGGCCGTCTACGAAGTGGAGATGCTGCGGCTTGTCGGGACAGACGGAGGCGACCCGTTCGTCGAGTGCGCGCATCTTTTGCGTCGGCGCGGGAATGATGAACGAGCAGTCGCCTCCGAGCCGTTGCTCAAGCAGCCTTGCGGCCTTCAGAAGTCGGGGCAGAATGTGCGTGATTTCACTTGCGCGGCTGCCGGGCAGGAGCGCGATATGGTGGCGCCCCTGCCACGGCAAATCCGCCGGCGGCGCGGCGCGCGTCTCGCGGGCGCGGTCCACAAGCGGGTGACCGGTAAAGAGCGCCTTAAGCGGCGTACCTTTGAAAATATCGGGCTCGAAGGGCAGAATGCAGAGCAGCAGATCGAGCGTCTTGGCAATCTTAGGAATGCGCGACCGGTGCCATGCCCAGACTTGCGGGCAGATGTAATGAACGGTTTTGAAGCCGTTTCCATGCGCGAATCTCGCGAGCCGCAGATTCATGCCGGGATAGTCGACGGTCAACACGAGATCCGGCTTCCAGTTGAGGATTTCGCGTTTCATGCGGCGGATCATGCGGAGCAGGAACGGCAGGTTCTTGAGCACCGGCGTGACCCCGATGATCGCGATGCGGTCGGTGTGGTAGAGCAGTTCCGCTCCCTCGGCCCGCATGGCGTCGCCGCCGAAGCCGCGGAAGGTGACGCCGTCCGGCAGGCGTTCGCGCAGCGCACGCATCAGCGCGGCGGCGTGCATGTCGCCGCTGACTTCGCCGGCGCAGATCAGGATGCGCAGAGGTTTTGTTGAGGAAGTCATGGGGTTAAAGAAGGGGCGAAACGGAAAACGGTTTTCGTTAAGGGCGAAGAGGGGCTGCAGGAAGTCTGGAGTCCAGTCCGATCACGGCGATGTTGAGCTTGTCGGCGGCGGCAATGACTT
>CAZTDL010000094.1:0-10453 GCA_964612775.1 uncultured Lentisphaeraceae bacterium | reverse complement strand
CACGTCCGTAGCGGGAAGCCGAAGCTCCTCCTGCGCACGCGCACTCCCTGCACAGACACACGCGATGAGCCCTAGCAACCAGCGACCTTCGCACATCATGAGCCCCCCTCTTTTTGATCTGGATGGTTCAACTTATCTGGAATTGCATTTTAATAGTGGGGCGGCTTCTCGTCAACCATCCCCGCTGCGCGAGAGGCGTCCTGTTGCTGCTTGAGTTCCATGACGAGTTTGCGGTTCTGGAGCTCCAGCGAGAGAACACGCTTTTGAAGGTCGGCAACAACCCCGTTGAGGGTATCGGCGAGCTGTTCGCAATACGTGATGCGTTCTTCCAACTGTTGATTGGATGTGTTTGTTTCTGCGCTCATGGGACAAGTATAACAAAAATCGCGCGCCGTATCAGTTGACAATGGTGTCGGGGTAGGGCCCGAGAAAACGTTCGCCATTGAAATGGATAGCATGATCGGGGTTGTCTGCAATCCAGACCTCTGTTTCCCACGAGATCTGATTGAGAAAACGCCCCATCGCATCGCGCGTTTCAAATGCCGTGACGAAAACCAAGCCTCGGCGGAATCCAGCGAAGAGGTTTTTCAATTCCTTGCGTCGTTTCCCCTCAACGACACCAGCGCTTGTCACGGCTTCGCCGATGACAAGCCATTCGCGCTTCGAATCATGGATGACAATGTCCGGCATTTTGGCAGACGAGTCGATCTGAACGCCTAATTGGGCAAGACAGTCTCTTTCAAAATGCTGAAACTTATTCTCCGCATCGCCCACATAGAGAATGACACCCCCTGGCACAAATCTTGGGCAAAAGCCTTCGATGAAAGCCTTGATCAATGGGTTTTGCCCGCCGGGTGAAAGCGTAATCGTCTTGCCGGACGGTAACCGAACAGGGATGCGGGCAATATTACGGGCACGCTGCAGTTCTTTTTTGATGGCATCCTTCGCAATCAGATACCGATTCAACATCGCATCCCAAGCATCGGCATTGAAGTTCTTGCACAAATTGAGAGCGGTCGGTTCGATTTGGTACACCGTCTTTCCACTGTTGGTCGGACGATGAGGATCATCAGGGTTCTTGATCAGGAACCCTTCGTCGACGAAATACTTTACAGCCTCATCGCGGATGGTTTCACGCGTGTTAGGCGCATATCGGATACGATACTTATTTGCAACGAAATCGATGATGGGCGTTATTCCGCGAAGAGGGGCTTGGGCTTCTTGCCACGAACCGTAGGGGCCAAGGTCGAGCATGGCAAGCAAAACGTATCCGGCCACTTCATTGCTCTGCTTGGGGCCGAATCCAATGGCCCTTAAGATAGCGACCGCCTCTTTAAGTTTCCGAGTGCCGCGTCCGCTTCCCTTCCCTTTTGTCGGTTTCATGCGTTTAGCTCCTGCAGTACTAGTCGATCCACCGCGTCTTGGTCCAAGGCCGTCTCGCCCACAGTGTTGCCTATGGCGCGCAGTTGACTTGACGTTGGAAACTTGACATTGCGAAGGTCGGTTGCGTTCACTTGGGTGTGACCGTTGAATTGGCGAAAATAAAGGTCGAGTGCTGAAGAATTGAGGTACGCCCAAAGACCCTTCGCCAAAGACAGGTCCAACCCTTTATCGCCATTGTGGATGTAGTTCAAATGATTCTCAAATCCGACCCGAGGCGCTTCAATAAGACTTGGATTATAGATGCAGGCCACCACTCGCCGTTGTTCCTCTTTTGAAGTAAAGCGTTTGGTCAGCACATACACGCCTGCCGGAACCATGAGGCGTTCCGTTTCATCTGTGTCGCAAAGGGTGTTCGGCTTGTGCCCCTTCGTAGCTGGCCATGTCACATACAAACCGTTGAAATGGCACGGATAGATGAGTGGGCACATGTCGGATTCAGGTTCTTGGCGGAGGTGTTCCCGAACGCGAAAATCAACAACGCGTCCAGTGGAAACGGAAAGCCCCAGTTGGGCCAGTGTGGAACCTAAGTTGGAAACGAAAGCTCGGGCTGAAAGATCTTGTTGGGACGTGGGAATGTGGATGAACGCTTCGGCGTCGGTTGGAGAAACGACTTCGTCGGCTGGAAACGTTCTGTTCTGAGTTTCGCCTTGGCCGCTTCCGTTGCTCTGCGAAACGCGGATGACGTGTGACACGGAAGCATCCTTCGTCGCGTGGATGATTATATTTTCTTGAAGCACGCGGTCATGTTTGAAAGCGGCCGACCGGGATTCGAAAACGTGGATTCTGCGTAACGACATTTCTTTGAGGAGCCGCAAACGGAACGGCTTAAAATAGGGACCGTTGCAGAAACTGCGCGGCGTGATGGCCACCATTTCGCCCTGCGGACGTAACAGGCCCATGATGAGATTCAGGAAGGCCGTATAAAGGTTCGTCGTTTCCATGCCCACGGTCTGTAAAAGGCGATAGTCAGCAGATCCGGCGGACAACTTTCCATAGGGAGGATTGATGATCGCGGCATCGAAAACCAGTGGCGTTTTAGAAAAAAAATCCTGCCGTTGCATCTCAGCGGCTTCGACGATAAAATTCAGGTTGCGGATCGAAGCAGAAAATTCTACACCGCGTTGTTGACAGGCGATTCTGCACGCCTCATAGGTTTCTTCGAGGCCACTGATAAGTGCAGCGTCTACCTCATAGGCCGTGACTTCAATTCGCTTGGGCGGAACCTTTTTTTGGAGTTGCCAATGCACGAAAGCCGCGGAAAGGATACCCATGCCAGCCCCGGCATCGAGAAGGCGGATGCGGCTTGCACGCATTCGGAACATGGAGGCCATGAGATCGGCCACGTGTGGTGAAGTCAGATATTGCCCGAAATCCTTTTGGCGTTTGGGTTCTGCAGTAGGAAAGTGATTAGCGCGAAGAGCGTCGGCAATAGCCAGCAGCGAACGATCACGGGGCCCGTCTAATCTAATCGATAAGTTTGTGTCCGCCGGCGCATGCATTTGCAAATATGGTGCGTGATAAGGCTGGCCAACGCAACCGGCAAAGCGGGATAATCTTGCAGTCTTAGTTTCGTTATCTGCAATTCTTCTTCCCGGAATGCGGGGATTAAAATAAACGCTGTAACTTTATCCCTCGGATTCTTCAAATCGGCACGGATTAAATCATAATCCGCGAAAATCTGCGAAAAAGGTCAAAATGAACAAGGCTCGTCACTGCTTCAGCCCATCCAAACGTGCCGACTTTTGCTAACCAGGCGAACTTACCTCCGTTTTCCAAACTACCGGGCACACGGAATGAGGGGTTGATGTGAGATGCACATGCCTCTTTCTATAGAAACGGGAGGCCCTATCTGCGGCACAAACGCGACCTTGCGCAGAACCTGTACATCACACGAGATCGATCCCGAACAGCGACGGCAGATCGACATCCGCAAGCTGTTCGGCGTTGTCGTCCCCCGTCATCAGGGCGATTCGCGTGAACATCAACTCGCGGGTTGCGCCGCGCAACTCGAACAGCTTGATCGGCCTCTGGTCAAACTCCGTTGCCACGGCCAACAGAGTTGCGGCCCGGTAGAGGCAAAACGGCGTGCGGCAATGCGAGCAGGAAAAGGCGAGATCCTTCAACTCCGGCAATAGTCCATCCGGGTGACCGAAAAAGCCCGCGACCGCATCATCCTGCAACTCATCCGAAGCGAACAGCTCGTCACCGCACCGAGCACACAGACGGTCGATTTTCGCCCAGCTGGCGGAAGACAGCGGACGCACACTGAGATTGACCAGCACCATGCCGCCCTGCCGGTTTGTAAACGTTGCCTGCGCATGTCCCTTGCGCACACGGCACGACTGCAGGCGTCCCGCCTCCAACAGTTTTTCGGCGAAGGCCAGTTCGGAAACGAAGCGCGGGGTGCAGATGCGCCTGACGTTCGCCAGCCAAGCGCGTCCCCACAACGTGGTTCCGGGATCTTCCCATACGGCAGGTTGAACAGGTTTTTCCGCGCCAGCGCGGCTTTGCGCGTAATCAAACAAATCCATTTCCATACGCCCCATTATAGCATGCGTTCGCCGTCTGACCATGCTACACTGATTTACATTCATTTATGACCGCTGAACTCTGTTTATCTCCGGGCGGACGCTTCTATCTCGTTGAGACCGACGCCGCGGATGTCCCGCAAAACGACACGGCTGTTACCCGTTGGCAGCACGCGTTTGAGAACTCATCCGCCGACGGATTTCTTTTGCTCGCCGCGTGTAACGGGCCGTTGCCGCCTTCGCTCGCTTTTGTCCGCGCCTTTGCCCGTCTCTATTTGACGTCGCTTTGTCATGCGCCGAAAGAAGAGGAAACGCTTTTTCCCGAGGTGCCCACGCCGAAGGCATCCGAACTGGAAGCGTGGCTAGAAACCGCGCCGCCGTTTCGGGGCATGGAGAACTTTGACGCCATCCGCGCCGAGGCTCTCTGGCGTGAGATCCACGAAACCGCCCGGCAAAAGGCCGCTGCCGAAAAAGGCGGCGTGGACGCCTTTCTCCAAGCGGTGAATCCTGTTTGGCGTGCCGTCGGTCGCGTGACGTTTCATTTGGCAGAGAACAAGAAAAACGCGGACCGTCCTTTCGCGTTCATGGTCACGTATGCGAGTAAGCTCTCCGATATCGGCCGCGTGCAGCATTTGCCGCTGAAAAGGGCGCTGAACGACTATGCGGGCGCGAAGAACCGCGAGGCCCTGTTGCACTTGCTCGCACCGATCCAGCAAGCCGTCGAGAAAAGCGCGTTCGTCAAAGAGCTGTTCGAATCGGGCCGCATCTATCAGCCGCTCGCATGGACCACACGCGACGCCTACCGCTTTCTGCGCGACATTCCAGCGCTCGAGTCCAGCGGCGTGATCGTCCGCGTGCCGGACTGGTGGAATCCGCGCAAGCCGCCGCGACCCACGGTCAGCGTTCAACTGGGCGATCGCCAGCCGTCGCGCGTGGGATTGGGCGCGCTGCTGGATTTCAACCTATCGGTGACCCTCGGCGAGGAACCCCTCACGGGTGACGAGATCCAAGCGCTGCTCGGCGCCGAGAGCGGACTGGTCTCCTTGCGCGGCAAGTGGGTGGAGGTCAACCGCGAGCAACTCAAAGAGGTGCTTGACCACTGGAAGAAGATCGAGAAAACGATCGCGAAGGAGGGTGTGTCATTCTCCGAGGCGATGCGGCTGATGTCCGGCGTCACGCTCGGCGGCGGCGAGGCCGCCCGCTCGGCCGAGCGCGTCAGTTCTTGGACCGGCGTACGCGCGGGATCGTGGTTGAACGAAACGCTTGCCCGCCTGCGTCAGCCGGAAACGGTGGCCGGCACGCTGCCCTGTGCGGCCGAACTGCACGCCACGTTGCGGCCCTACCAGGAGACCGGTGTGCGCTGGCTGCACTTCATGGCCAGTCTGGGCCTCGGCGGTTGTCTGGCAGACGACATGGGCCTTGGCAAAACGATCCAGGCGCTCGCCTTGTTGCTCTGGCTCAAGCGCGACGCGCAAACACACACGCCCTCGCTGCTGGTCGCGCCCGCCTCGCTGCTGGCGAACTGGAAGGATGAGACGCGGCGTTTCGCACCCTCCCTGCGGCTGCTGATCGTCCACCCGTCGTACGCCGATCCGCTGTTGCTCAAGCGATGCGAAACAAATCCCGACGCCGCCCTCGCGAAGGTCGATCTCGTGGTCACCACCTACGGCATGGCCGCGCGTGCGGACTGGCTTGCCGATGTCGAGTGGCGGCTGGTGGCGCTCGACGAGGCCCAAGCCATTAAGAACTCCGGCACACGGCAGGCGCGGGCCGTCAAGCAGTTCAAGGCCGCAGCACGCCTCGCGCTGACCGGCACGCCGGTCGAGAACCGCCTCGGCGATCTCTGGGCGCTCTTCGATTTCATCAATCCCGGCTTGCTCGGCGGCGCGAAGAGTTTCGAAACCTTCGTCCGTGCGCGCGAGGATCTGCCCGACACCTATGCGCCGGTGCGCCGTCTCACGCGGCCGTATATCCTGCGCCGCCTCAAGACCGACCGCCGCGTCATCGCTGACCTGCCGGACAAGACCGTTGTGCCCGCTTACTGCGGCCTTTCCCACACTCAGGCCGAGTTGTATGCCGGACAGATTCGCCAGCTCAAGCACGCGCTCGAGGAGGGAATGGCCGATGAGCCCATGAAGCGCCGCGCGCTGATCCTGACGGCGCTCATGCGGTTCAAGCAGATCTGCAATCATCCCGCGCAGGCGCTGGCCGACGGCGATTTTGCCGAGAGCCGCAGCGGCAAGTTCGTCCGCCTGAGAACGCTCTGCGAGGAGATCGCCGAGCGGCAGGACAAGGTGCTGGTCTTCACTCAATACAAAGAGATGACAGAACCGCTGGCTGCGTTTCTCGGGCAGGTTTTCCGGCGGCAGGGACTGATCCTGCACGGCGGCACGCCGGTCGGCCGCCGCCGTGAGCTGGTCGAGGCTTTCCAGCGCGACGATGGCCCGCCGTTCTTCGTGCTCTCGCTCAAGGCCGGCGGCACGGGGCTGAACCTCACCCAAGCCTCACATGTGATCCACTTCGACCGCTGGTGGAACCCCGCCGTGGAGAACCAAGCCACGGACCGCGCCTTCCGCATCGGCCAGAAGAAGAACGTGCTGGTGCACACCTTCATCTGCCGCGGCACCGTGGAGGACAAGATCAACGCCCTGCTCGACGACAAGCGCGCGTTGGCGGATGAGATTCTGGAAGGAGGCGGCGAGGCGCTGCTCACCGAAATGAAAGACGATGAGCTCTTGAACTTCGTTGCGCTCGACCTGCATGCCGCCATCGAATGAGCCTTGTCCGACCGGCTCCTTCTTCGCGACAAGTCGGCCGCGCGGTTGTGCCGCGAATAATCGAGGGGGTAACTTTATCCGCAGATTACGAAGATCAACGCGGATTGAATCAGTTTCTGAAAAAAACGGATAAAGATAACAAGTTGCGTTTTATGGGAGAGGTTGTATACGGCCCGGGCATCTCTGGCGAAAGGTCGGATTTCACGCTCAAGGCTGTTCCGACGATGTGCGAAATCAAGAAGCCGCTATGTGACACGCGAGCGGATACTTTCGTGCTATCGTCATGCGAAAAGCCGCTCAGTCCCTTAAACCGTAACGCCGGAGATCGTCATTCGAAATGGCGCTGGCAGGAACCAAGGCATAATGCTTTTGGTCGATCACACGCACTTCGTCATCGCTCAGCGTCAGCTCGAACATCGCAATGCGATTATCGCTAAGAACATGCACTGAAACCGGGCGACAGATGAGATTCGGAAAACGTTCTTGGCAGAAAGAAAGATCCTGTTCCGTCTGAACGATGCCGTGCTGATCCCGGCCGACTTTTGCTTGGACAGGAACAATGAATTGACTGCCCCGACGGTTCAACCCAACATAAATTTCATCGATCTCAATCTGCCCGATGCTCTTTACGGTTGTGCGCAGATGGTTTTGAAGCGAATGTGCGGTAATGCCAAGAAAAAGATCAATCAACCGATTGTAACGCACTTTTGCAAGTAACGCCTGCTCATCGTCGAAAGCGTTGGCAAGCAGAATTTCAGGAGTCGCGTTGGGCACCTTGATGGTCAACATCGTCTCGTCGGGTTCGATTCGGCTCATGCGTGCCTGCTTAAAGAGATAGCGGCCCGTACCTGCACCTTTGATGATCCAGACCATACCCGATTTGGCTGTCTTTGTGATCGACTCTGGCAAAGGGACCCGGTAGCGGAACGAGTAGAGCACATCGCCCAAGTTTTTGGGCATTTTTATTCCCAGCGCCAGAGCTGTGGTTGAAAGCTCTTCCCTCTCGAAAGAAAACTCGCTCTCGCCCGGTCGATAGTGCGAGGCAAAAATTCGTTCGATCAACGCGGCATACCGGTTCTGAGGCTTGCTCCTAATAACACGTTCGCCTGTTTCCGTATTCTTTGTCCGATAACCGAAGCAGGCACACCGAAGTGATCAGAAGCCTGACGCATGTTAAAGTGCAGAAGTGTACTGTCACCCGGCATGATCGCGCAATCAGGTTTTGACGGATCAATCCCAAGGGCATGAATGATTTCCCCGGCAACGGCACGTCCGAGAAGCGGCGGGACACTATTGCCTATCTGGCGGAAACCATGCCATTTAGTCGCATGAAAACGAAACCAGTCGGGATACGCGTGCAGACGGGCCGCCTCGCGCACGGTAATAACTCGCGGCAACGTGGGATGGATCGGCCGCGGCGAAGTAAATGCGCCACGCGCGCTGTCGGTACCGGCCCGAAGCGTATTGCACTGACCGCCCGGCGACAACTTGAAGAAACGGCTGATGGATTCCGTCGTGCCCGAATCCGCTCTGACAAAACGCGCCTTCGATTCCTTCGTGTGAACCGTCCGCAAACTACACGTCAACAAGTCGCGATCAAACACTCGAGGATAGCTAAAATCACAAGGATCGCACATCAATCCCCGCAATTTTTTGCATAGTCCGTTTGGGTTTTCCATACTGCTGGCACGGCATCCGAATCCAATAAAGCTTTGAAACGGTCCGCATCCGGCAAGTCACTGATCGCCTCCGCCACAGTCACTTTGCCCGCATGCGGCAAAGGGTAGTCCGGAGGGTTCTGGTCGTTGCGATAGGCCATGAGAAAGAGACGAAAACGATTCTGGGGAACCCCATAATCGGCTGCATTCAACACGCGGTAGGGTAAAACAACATGGTATCCCGCGTTTTCTAAGGCTGCAATCAGCTCTTGAAGAAACTGCACCTGCTTGCCAACCGTCAGGCCTTTTACGTTTTCGAAAACGCAGTACTTTGGATGCAGTTCCTTGACCAGTCGGACATAGTGCAAAACCAGTTTATTTCGAGGGTCGTCCAACGCCCGCTTCCCGATCATGGAAAAGCCCTGACAGGGCGCACCGCCGAACACCACGTCAATGTCGCGGTCGCCAATGCCGGAACGACGGCGAACGGCAGCGCCCGTCAGGTCGGTCACGCTTCCGCAAATCGAGGCCGCGTAGGGAAAATTGTACTCATGCGTCGCACAGTGGATCGGATCGATCTCAACGCATGCGGCGACATCAAAACCGGCCTCTTCAAATCCCATGGAGAGCCCGCCAGCCCCGGAAAACAGGTCAATCCCGATCGGGCGACCACCCACAACGGGTGCGTATTTTCGTTCACAGGGCGGCAACACCGTCGGCAAGTCTTGACCGAGAGGCCAAAACAAGAACTGCCCCTGAACAAGCAGGTCGGGATGTGATTCGGAAGAAAGCAGGCGAAAGCCCGTCTTCTCGATCTTGGACTGATAAGCGGCTGCATCTTCACGGATACACACGGGAAGGTCATTCGCTGAAAGTACACATCCGTGATGAGTTTGCGCGAATTCCGACAGCTCAGTCTGGATCGGCTGACCTGTCTTTTTTTGAGGTAAACAGATTGTCTTGTGTCGCTTGGTCATTGCTTCACAAGCGTACCACTATTGGGGCCTATCTTTCAAATCTCAACACACAAATTGTGTTTTCTCGCGTTGCCTCGCTTCATGATACCGAAACAAAAAAGGTTCTGGGAGGGCAACTCCGAGATTGCCTCAAATGAAACGACACCGAAAAAGGGGTTATGGAGCTATCTAAGGAAGCGCGTCGTGCATATCTGGGGATCATGCGGCGGCGGTACGAAGTCGAAAGGGACGGGGACATATGCTGAACGAGTTCTGCGGGTGTAGGCGTTGATCCAAGCCATCGAGGACTGGATGAACCGCCTGCCGATAGAATCGCTCGGAGGCAAAACCGCCTCAAAGGCTCCACGAGAGGAACTCAATAAACTCGCAGCCTAAAAACGTTCGTTTGATCTTGCAAGTCACCGTGACTTGCAGCACGGGTAAATCCGCTAGACGATCTGCCGTAAAGCGGTGTAAGCTGTTACGTTAATTTCGGTGAGCGATTATCACCATTGATCACATGAAGGAGCCCCGATGTGAGCCGCTACGACGGATACCACAGCTTTTTTCCACAGAGCAAGAGCAAAGGCGAGCGCATCGCCGATGCCGCCAAGAAGAGAAAAGCGCTGGAGAAGAAAGGCGACAAACTCTCGCCGGTCATTCTGGAAGGTTCAAAGATCGCCAACACGTTCTGGGGCAAGGCGTGGTGCAAAAACATCGAGTCGTACCACGACTACGAGAACCGCCTGCCGCGCGGACGCTCTTATGTGCGCAGCAACAGCGTGATCGACCTGCAGGTCGCTCCCGGCGTCGTGCGCGCACAGGTGATGGGGTCTTCGCTCTATCGCATTGAGATCATCATTAAGCCGGTCGCCAAGAGGCAGTGGGAGACGATCCGCTCGGCCTGCGCAGGCAAGATCGGCTCGCTGGTCGCGCTCCTGCGCGGAACGCTTTCGGACGAGGTCATGGAGGTCATGACGCGGCATGACGAAGGGCTCTTCCCGAAACCGGCGGAGATCTCTTTCAAATGTTCCTGTCCGGATATCGCCGGCATGTGCAAGCATATCGCGGCGGCGATGTACGGCATCGGC
>CAZTDL010000093.1:0-10468 GCA_964612775.1 uncultured Lentisphaeraceae bacterium | reverse complement strand
GGCCGGATCATCGCACGGCACATCTCGCAGGCGCGACAGGAGCGGGGCCACATGCCGGTTGTTCAGGCGGACCCAGGGCGGGAGCACCGAATCAACGCCCGCCACGCGGAGCCACGTCAGGACATAAGCGAGAGCCCAACGGGGCTGTTCGCTTGCAAGGTCGTCTCTCGTCAATCCACGGGCGCACGTGCTGCAGGCCAGAGTTCCGACGACGTTTGAAATTCGCTGGAGGCACTCGTCGGCGTTGGTCTGGGGGGCGCAGTCGGCCGCTGCCTCAAAAACCATACGCATGCCCGCGGCAAGGCGCGGGTCCGCGTCGGTTGCATTCCCCAGCAGCAAATAGAGGCAGCGGAAGAAGTCGGGGGAGGTTTGCGCAAGTCCTTTGAGCGAGGCGATCTCCTCCAACAGGAGGGTTCCCGACAGGCGGCTGTCTGCTACCGGGTCGTTCAGCGAGTCGGAGACCAGTTTGTAGTCCTTGACCAGCCGGTGATAGGGGTTTTCGGGGAAGCAGATAGGGGAGAGGAAGAGTGTGTCGACGACGGGAAGGCGCAAGAGAGCCAACTCGGGCTGATGCTTGGCGAGGACCGCCAGATCGTGTTGAAGAACATTGTGTCCCACAAGGCAAATCGCGTCGGCGGCGAAGACGTCAAGTTCCCGGAGAGCCTGTTGAACGTCAAAACGCCCTATGCGGAGAAAGGCATGGCTGTCACGGGCCGCGCCGATCTTGAGGATCTGGCCCGATTGGCTGGTCTCCAGGTCGAGTAGGAGGCAACCAGGTAAGAATCTGTCTGAGGGTGGCTGGCTCATTTAGCTATGCAGAAAACAAACGTGCATCGAGGGGATAATGGGTTGTAACTCAGAGATTGTAGGTAATCTTGTTACGTAAAGCGCTGTTCAGACACTTGAAATATGCTTGGTTACGACCTTCTTCCGTGGCATCGTCTTTGGGTGCAAGCGAGGGTAAACGATGTTCTCCGAGCATACCGGCTGTATCCTTGCGAAATAAAAGGCAATTAATAGGGTCCACGATGAATGCCTTGAATTTAATTTTCATCGTCTGTCTCATATGGTTATTCCTCAAGATGCCGGTGTTTGCGTTCAACCCCGTATGGCCGCAGGCTTGGCGGAGAGCGCGCGCCTTGTTGAGCCACTGGACGGGGTCGCTGGCACGTTTCAAGAATTGTTCGGGTGTCATGGAAGATGTTCCCGCAAAAACGGCTCTTGTGACAGTGGATCAGGGAGCCTTTGCCAGTTGATTATGCCACAGCGGCCGGCAGATTGGGAACGGGAAAGCGGATCAAGTCTTGTTTGCGGCTCGTTATTTAAGCATTCAATGGTCGAATTTCTGCCCAAAACAAAAGATACCAGCAGTTTTTCGTCTATATGTAACATTGTTATTGATGTGTAACGTAATGAGTGTTAATGTTGCAACAAATGTTACACAGAGGTGTTTTATGGAATCCCTCGGCAAGACGCTTGAAACGTATTTTGGCGAGACCTTCGGCGAGCGGGTCCGCCTGGAGTCCGGTCAAAACGATAGGGGCAGGTTGCCCATTTTCATCGGGCAGGCTTATGACGTGCAGCGAATGACGGTTCTCGGGCGCCGGATCTGCCTTTTCTTTCCGAATCCGGATCGGCGGAAACCCACGCCGACCGAAATCTTGGCCCACATCAAGTCCATCAGGAAGACGTGTGGTGACGACTTCGCCTTTGTCTTTGCGGAACTGGATCCCTACGAGCGGAGCCGATTCATCCGTGAGCGTGTGCCCTTCATCGTCCCCAGGCGTCAGACCTACCTGCCCCAGTTCGTGATCGATCTCAGGGAACAGGCGAACTCGGCAAAGAATCGCCAAGTCAGTGATCGGGCGCCGTCGCCTCTGTCGGGCCCCGCACAGGTGTTGCTGCTGTTTTATCTGCAACACACGGGCCAAGTGGGGATATGGTCGTTGCGGCAGTGGTCAAAGATGCTGGGCTATTCGACGATGACCGCGACCCGCATTTGCGACGAACTCGCACGGTGCGGCCTTTGCCAGGCAGAGACCAACGGCAAGAGAGTGACGCTGCAGTTTGATGGTGACCGGCACGGACTGTGGAATCGCGCGCTTCCCTATTTGCGGAGCCCGGTCAAGAAGACCGTATGCGTTGCTCGGGCGGAATTGCCGAAACTTGACTGGAGCTTTGCCGGTTTGACGGCCCTCGCGCGGTATACCATGATTGCCGAAGGCAAGAATACCGTTTACGCTATGAGCGCGTCGGAGTATCGTCGTGCGGAGATGGCCGGTCTTGTCGATGAGCAAGAATACCTTGAACCGGATTCCTTGGTTTTTGAACAATGGCGTTACCGTCCTAAGGTGTTGACCCATGACCAGACGGTTGACCGGTTGTCATTATATCTGGCGTTGCGGGATGAACGCGATGAACGCATTGAGGCTGCTCTGGGTGAGTTGTTGGAGGGGGTAAAATGGTAAAGGGACTCGACACATTCCTGGAGCACTTCAAGGGTTTCGAGACCTCTTACGTGCTGATCGGCGGTACGGCCTGCGACATTTGGCTTGGGGCTAACGGTTTGCCGTTCCGGGCGACAAAGGACCTTGATATCGTTTTGATCGTGGAGGCCTTAAACGCTACTTTCCTGAAGCGTTTCTGGGAGTTTGTCCAAGCGGGGCGGTACGAGAGTATGGAGCAAAGTGAGCGGCGGCCGGAGTTCTACCGGTTTGTTCGGCCGGCGAGCCCTGACCATCCGTTCATGATCGAACTGCTGACCCGAAATCACCTGAACTTGCCAGAAGGCGTCCACTTAACGCCGATTTTTGCGGATGAGGACATTTCGAGCCTGTCGGCGATTCTGCTCAATGACGAGTACTACCGCTATGTGGTCGGCAATCGTGTGGTCACAGATGGGGCTTCGATTGTTCCGGCCAAGTGCCTGATTCCCCTGAAAGCCCGCGCGTGGCTGGATTTGACGCAGCGGAGGGACGAGGGGGACACCACAGTAAAAGGCGATGACATCAAGAAGCACAGAAATGACGCGTTCCGGCTGTACCTTTCACTTGCTTCAAGTGATCGGTTTGCGCTACCAGAGCGGTTGGCCGCCGATCTGAAAGCGTTTCTTGCAAGGCACCCGGCGGACCTTCCTGAATGGACGGCCATCCGGCAGGCGGTCGGTATTGACGTGATGCCGGTGCCAGCCGCGGTGCTTGAGCAAATTCGCGCCATTTTCATGTTGTGAATCCTGTTGACTGTTGCGCGATCCCCTTCACGAATGGTTGTGCATTCTTTATGGAAGAGGTTCAATCCGCATTATCATTTCTTGCGTTCGATGATGGCGAAAGCTGAATGGTTGTGGATGCTTTCCTGATTCACGACGCGCACGCGGAACCACGAAATGCGCTTATCTTTGGTGAGCTTTCCGGCGACATTGCGGACGATGTCTTCAACGAAGACCGGGTTGTCGTAGGCCTGCATGGTGACGTAGCGCTCGTCTGCCCGTTTGAGGACCGGATAGACAGGCGCAGATGCCGACTGTTCGGCGATTTCGACTAACTCTTCGATCCAAACCAGTTCGGGCAAGCCATCGGGTTTCTTGCATGTGCGAATGTCTATCTGCACGATGCCCCGTTGATTATGGGCGCCATATTCACTGATGGCTTTGCTGCAAGGACACAGACTTGTTACCGGGACAGCTACTCCCAGGACGAAGTCGTCTGAGTTGCCATTCGCTTCAGCAATGAATTTGCATGTGTAATCAATCAGCCCTTTCTCGCCTGAGACGGGGGCCGTCTTCTCCACGACATACGGAAAACTAACCTCGACACGGGCACTCATTGCCTGAAGATTTTTTTTGAGCTCAGACAAAATGGGGCGCAGCGTCGTCGTTGAGATCTCGCCTCGGTGCCGGTTTAAAAGCGTCAGAAACCGGCTCATATGAGTGCCCTTGAAACGATGTGGAAGATCCACCGACATGGAAATCGTAGCGATCGTGTGTTGCTTCCCGTTTATCTTGTCGAGCACGGTAATCGGGAAACGGACATCACAGACGCCGACCTGGTCGACCCCGATTCCGCGGTCATCCGGGGAGCTCTGAATGTCGTCCAAAAAAGGAAAGTTTTTCGCCGTTGATTCTGTGACGCTTTTCATGTTCTTGTTCTGGCCACGAAGTGGAGGCCTTTTCCAAGAGCATCTCACTCGTTACACACTCTGTGCAAGCGCAATTGTTTCGCGGCAATTCTTTCGAGCCCGTATACAGGGAGAACGGGGATGAGTAAAAGACAGACCGGTCACTTGGGGGAGAAGGAAGCGTGGAGGGAGGCGATGGTGCGGGCCTGGAGGGCGATGGAGGCGTGGGGATGTCAGAGGGGATGTGAGAATTCTGAGAGGGGGGTAAGATTCAACTGTTTGTTTGTAGTTTGGAGTTGTAGCCTTTAGTCTCAAGTGTTACGGTATTCATGTACTAAATCTGCTTATTGAAAGTCGTCTTGCCTCTGGAGGTGCCCTATGTTGGTAATCATCCATGGTTGGAGCGATAATTACTCTTCTTTTAAAGAGTTGGCTAGGCAGCTGTCTTCCGCAGGCCCAACGGGTGTCGGCGAAACAATCGAGGATATCCACCTGGGGGATTACATATCTCTAAACGACCACGTCACGTTCAATGATCTGACCGAGGCCATGGAGAAGGCTTGGACGGATCGGAAACTCCCGCGGGAACCTCGCAGCGTGGACGCGGTTGTCCACAGTACAGGCGGTTTGGTGATCCGGGATTGGCTGGTCAAGTACTGTAATCCCGAGACGGCTCCCATCAAGCGATTGCTGATGCTTGCTCCCGCAAATTTCGGTTCGCCGTTGGCCCATACCGGACGAAGCGTGATCGGAAGGGCGGTAAAAGGATGGGGAGGCACGAAGCTTTTTGAGACCGGGACTCAGATCCTCAAGGGGTTGGAACTGGCAAGCCCATACAGTTGGAATCTGGCAGAGCGGGATCTGTTTGGTGAGGAGAAAGCGTTTTACGGCCCCGGACGGATTCTTTGCACCGTACTGGTCGGGAATACGGGGTATAGCGGCATCTCCGCAATCGCCAACAAGCCCGGCAGTGACGGGACAGTGCGGGTTTCGACGGCTAATTTGAACGCGGCAAAATATACTCTGAATTTTTACGGCAACACTTCAGCCCAAGATATTTCGAGGCTTTCCCCCGTCGAGTCTCAAATGTTCGCCTTTGGTGTTATGGATGGTGAGGATCACGGTACGATTGCAGCAAAAGGACGTGGACATAAACGCCAGAACACGGGCTTATATATCCGTGACGCTTTAAAGGTTGAAGATGGCGAATTCGAGACATGGCAGGGTAACCTTAGGGAAGGGACGGAAAGGGTGATGGCGGCGAGACGGGCTGAAGGTGACGACTACTTTGCCGGGTACCAGAACACGGTGGTGCGGCTTGTCGACAATTACGGGATGGGGGTAAGCGACTACGTGTTTGAGCTCTACGCGAACGAAGACAAAACCAAACACGACAAAAAATTGACCCAGGCCATTCAAGAAGGGGTTATCAATAACGTGCATGTCTATGCCGACGATCCCTCTTACCGGAGTCTGCTTATCAACTGCGACAAACTGTATAAGTTATTCGACAAGACGACCGACCGGTTGAACATCAGCGTCACGGCGTATCCCGAGATGAAAAAAGACAAGGTCGGGTATCGGACCTATACGGACAGGGATATCGGTTATCTGTCCCTTTCGCCTGAGCAAATCCGAGCTGTTTTCAAGCCGAACCGGACCTTGTTGGTGAAGGTGGAGATTCCCCGCCTTCAAAGTGATGAAGTCTTCAGATTCAAATCTGCTCAATGACGTTCCTATTCAGCGGTGCTTTCCCGAAGGGGTCCAAGATGAAGGGGGCATTCGTGTTGATGGTGGCTGCAGTTCGTCAACAAAGGGTGGATGCAAATCCACATAAAGGTGAAAAGGAAGGTGTCATGCATATGAAACAAAAGCTAGGTCATGGCAGGATGGAGCTCAGTTTGGCACTTATGATCGGCATTTGCTCAGGGTGCTGCTCCTCGAAAGTTGAGACAAGTACTCTTGGGGATACGCTGATCGCAATAAAGGACCAGGCAAGAATCGCCGGCGCAAAGACGGTCAAGTATGAGGCTTCAGTTGTCACTTCTGCCGAAGGGAAGATTGCGTTGGTTGTGCCGGTTGTAACTTCACCTTCGATCGGGTTTACTGGCAAGCGGGAGATCGGTACAAAAGTAACGGTCGAACTCGACCTCGGAACAAAAGAAGGAATCAGGACCCAAGCTTCGGGGAAGAAGTACTTATTGGATCTGAAAACTTTGAGTGCTGAGGAAATGAAGTGAGGTCGTGATATCCAGCACCCTCTAAGCGATGGGCTTTCCTGTCCAAAGCGGGTAAATGACATTCGCGCGATCCTCGCTGTCCGAAGCAGCGAGGATTGAGGCTCTTGTGATTTTCAAGTAATGGGGTATACCTGTGTCGGGTATTCATTACTTGTTTAAAGAGAGGTGAAGCAGGTACTTCGAAATGTGGCAGAATGCAACGAACAAGAACTGGTATTGGCACCTGAAGGCCGGGAATCATCAAGTTATCGCATCAGGAGAAGGGGATTCGAACAAAGCCGATTGCCAACGGTCTAAATAAATCGGTAGGGCAAATGAAGCGTACACGGTTCTGATGGTACGCCCGAGTCCAGAGACGGTCGCTCAGACGTCGGTGATCAAGCGTTGGCTAGGGTTAGTGCTTTGGGGCGGTCGCGGCGTGGAGGGAGGCGATGGTGCGGGCTTGGAGGGCGATGGTGGCGTGGGCCTCTTTGAGCTGGGCCCTGCACTCGGCAAGCTCGGCGCGGAGGTGGGCGAGGGGGTCGACCGGGATGGCCTCGGGTTTCTTGGGGTCGTATTGCGCGTGCAGCATCTCTGCGAGGTCCCGTATCTTCTGGGAGAGCGGCTTGCGGCCTGATTCAATGAGATAGATATAGTTTTTTGAGACTCCCAAGCGTTTGCCGAGTTCGGCCTGCGTGAGGCCCAGCAACAGACGGATCTCGTACAGACGGTTCATTTTTTTTGCCATAGTCTCACTTTATAGTTGACTGTCTAACCAAGTCTCACCTATCATTTCTCCAGATAGACGCACCGTACCCGATGAGCGTGTCCATGTAAAAGTATCATTTTGGAAAGATGGGGACAACGGCAAAGAAAGCCGCAAATCCAGAACGCTTGTGGAGCGGAAGGGGAAGGGTACTAACGACTTTGCGGGGTATTTGAGTCGGGGGGGGGGGCGGGTCATAAACGGATACGGCATCCGACCCCGACATAATTATTTTCAACAATTTTCCGAAAACCATGAAACCTTTTTGAAAGTTGTGCCTAATATGAACAGAAGAGGATATCGCATGTTGACGCTTTCGTCGGACAGTGATACCGGAAATGGCCGGGTAATGAAGGAACTGGTCGATGCCCAGTTTACATTGTTCAGCTATATCTGCGCACTGACGGCGCATTCGCAGGATGCGAGAGACATACTTCAGGAGACAAACCTGAGGATCTGTAAGAAGGCGGAGCAGTACGACCCCTCGCGCCCATTCATCAAGTGGGCCAAAACGCTGGCGTTTTATGAGGTGATGACCTACCGGAAAAAGCGGCAGCGCAATTTGTTGGTTTTTGAGGACGATGTTTTGGAAACCGTTGCGGAACAGATAGAGCAAGAGAGCGAGGCTCTTGAGACCGAGCAAAACTTCAGACTTCTGGAGGGGTGCATCAAAAAGTTGCCCGCCACATTGCGGGAGGTTGTTGAGGCCCGCTATGAGGATGGCAGCTCACTCTGCACGGTGGCCCACCACTTTAAATGGTCAACCAATGCGGTCAATTTGCTGCTGCTCCGCGCAAGACGGGCATTATTCGACTGTGTTCAACTCGCCGCCGGGGAAGGAGAAAAGGCATGAAGCTTTCTCTTCTTGATGAATTCGAGTGGCTGTCGGCGTCAGTTTTGGAAGGGGATGCGTCGCGCGAGGAGGTGGTCCGGTTCAATGAACTCATCCGCGAGTGCCCGGAATTGGTCCAGGTCTATTTAGAGCAATTGCAGACGCATGCGATGCTCATCTGCCGTGGCGGCGGGATGGCTAAACAGGAATCTGTCCGGGCCGACGTTCGCAGGTGGGGACGGCAGAAGGCTGCAGGCAATGAATTCAGGTGGCGCAGCCTGTGGAAGATTGCGGCGGCAGCGGCGGCGATTCTGATGACGGGGGCGGCCATGTGGTATGCGGCGGATGTTCCGACCGCATGCGAAAGATTGGGAACGGGGAACCAAGCGCAGACAGATGCCGTTCTTCCGGCGGTCCGGTTGATCGGTCAAAAAGGCGTCAAGGGACTCGACTTGCCGGCGACCGTGCCCGGGACGTTGCGGATCGAGTCAGGCGAGGTGGTTGTCCGGCTCCAGACCGGCGTCGAGTTGACCCTGATCGGCCCGGCGAGCGTGGCCGTTGAGAGCGGCATGCGCGTCGGACTGGAGCATGGCCGCCTGTTGGCGAATGTGCCGCATTGGGCAACGGGATTCACCGTGCGGACGCGCGAACTTGAGATCTACGACCTTGGAACCGTGTTCGGCGTGCAAGTGGGGACTGACGCATCCGACGTGTTTGTTTTCAAAGGCAGCGTGCAGGTCAACGAGGTCCGATACAGCGAATGGGGCCGGGAAACATCCTGTGATGGCGTTGGGATCTGCGAGGCCGGAGAGGGCGTGAGTGCGGTTTCAGGGGAAAGCCCCGTAAAAATCGCGGCGGATTGGCCGGAGGCGGAAAAACTGTTTGGAAGCGTGCAAGACGACAGGGCAATCCGAGATCCGGCAAAAGCTTTGGCGACGGCTACGAGACTCGCGGACCTGTGGGCAGAGCGGTATATGCCGGGATCGAACCTTGTGGCGAAGAAAGTAAGAATCGGGAATGGGATTCCGTTTCAAAAAACGGCATGGGTGCGGTCGCCCGCAACCTTGCAACAGGAGACAAGCAACATGAACAAGACAAGCGCGGCGGCGGTTTTGACCGCGGCGGTCATGATGGGCGCGGGGACGGCCGGTGCCGTTTCGGACCCCGTGTTGGTGGATCTGTCCCCGCACACCGACAACGGCCGCTGGACGACGGTGTTCACCAACGAAGTTCCGCTCCAGTGGGACTGGCCCGCAACGGCGGCGAGTGCGGAACTGAGCATCGTCGGCATGAACGGGTCTTTTGTGACCAACTTCACGGAGGTCACGTCAAACTGGCTCTGGCGTGCCTTCGCGTCCGACGTGCCGTCCGCCGAAGACACGTACAGCCTGACGCTGACGTTCTGCGGAAGCGGCGAGACGGTCGTCGGCGCGCTGACCTCGCGGCTGTCCGTTGTGACGGGCGCGTTCGGCGAGACGCCGGTCGATCCTGATCCCTCCGGTCCGAAATGGGCAAAGGTCAAGGAGAACGTCCTGCTTCCTTACGACGCGGGTTGGACGGCGGCCACGGCGGGCGCGGCAACAGGCCAACTGATGATCGCCCAGGCCGGCGGCGCGGCGCAGACCAACGCGCTGGCGGACGCCGTCGGCCATTTCGGCTGGAAACTCAAACACAGCGACTGGGGGTATGGGACATTCAATCTGGCATTGACCTTCCCCGGAACGGAAGGCGTGTGGGACGCGACGCTGACGCGTGTGCCGGACGGGGTTATGTTTAGCGTGCGATAGGCGAGGGAGAAGTTCTAAAGTGCGAGAGTTCTAAAGTGCGAGAAGTGCGTGAGTGATGAGAGGAAAAAGAAATGAAAACGACGACAATGATGAAACGGGTTTTGGGAAGTTGGGCGGTTTGCCTCGCGCTGGGTGCACTGGCCGACGGCCCGACGATCAGCGACGTGGTGGTGCGGCAGCGGTGGCCGTGGAGCCGGCTGGTGGACATCAACTACGTGCTCTCGTGCGAAACGACGCAGCGGGTGGACGTCGCGGTGACCGGGTACAACGGCACGACCGCCTTGACCCTGCCCGCCGATTCTTTTTCCGGAGACCTTTACGGCGTGTCGGACGGTTCGCACCGCATCGTCTGGGATCCGACGGTTTGCGCCTACACGAACAGCGGCGTGCTGACGAAGTTCCGCGTGGCGCTCGCGCCGACGGAGGCACCGGTCTACATGATCGTGGACCTAACCAAAAACGCTGGTGCTGATGGCCAGATCGAATACATCTATCCGGGCGATGAACGGCTGGAGACGTATGGAAGGTTCACCAACGTCTGGTTTGGCGTGACGAACGACTCGGCGTACGCGACGACCAAGCTCGTCCTGCGCCGCGTTCACGCGGGATCCTACATGATGGGGGATTCTCGGCTCGTCACATTGACGAAGGATTTCTATGCGGGAATTTTCGAAATCACGCAAAAGCAATGGGAACTCATTATGAACGGGAGTAAACCGAGCTATTTCAACAACGTTAACTATTATGC
>CAZTDL010000092.1:0-10483 GCA_964612775.1 uncultured Lentisphaeraceae bacterium | reverse complement strand
CGAGCGTGCCGCCTTGCACCGACACCTGCGGCGTGACGGTGCCGCCGAGCGTCTGCGAACCTTCACCGCTGCTCTTGATCAGCGTGCCGCTGCCTCCGAGCGCGCCGGACAGAGCCCAGTCGGCGTCCGCCGCAGGGGCCACGGTCAAAGTGCCGGTCGCAGGGGCATCATTTTCCTCATTCGAGAGGCCGTAGAGGTGATAACCGTCGGTTGGGCTATGACTCTGGACACGGATCGAGGCGGTGCCGGCCGCATCTGCCGTGTAACGGAAGCCGACGATGCTGTACGTGGAAAGGGAGTCGATGACATGTCTTAACATGTCCACCGGAGAACTGCCCGTCGAGAAGGTATAGGTGATCAGACGCTTATTCGTGCCCCAGGCCTTAAAGTAGAGCCGGAACTCGTACGCCTGTCCCGGCGTGAGCCCCGACAGGGTGATTGTAAAATCGCGGCAGTTGTAATAGAAGTCGGCGGTGAGCCCGGCAAGGCCCGTGCCGCTTCCCGAATACGTGTTGAAGGGCGTGCCCGCGATTGACCACGAATAGCCATTCGCCGTACCGTTCGTGTTGGCGGCGATGAAGGTGACGCCGTTGATGGTGGCGGGCGTGCCGTCGGCCGGAAAATCGAGCAGATGGGCGTAGGTCTTAGCCGTCGAAATACCGCAGCCCGCATCGCCGCTGACGGCGTAGGCATACGCTCCGTTGAGACTTACCAATCCCGGGCCTGAGAGACCGGCGACGGTGGCGGGAGAGCCGACAAACTGAAGGACAGCGTTGGCGTTGACGGCGGCGAGCGCCGCAGAACCAAGGCCATTAGAGACGGTGGCGATTCCTTCGCTGGCCCGGAATTGGCCGTTGAAGGCGGTCGCGGCGGTCACGGTGAGCTGGTTGGAGCAACTCTTGGAAAAAGCCGACGACGCATCGCCGTTTAGCGTGCCTGTCAGGGTTTTAGCCGGGAAAAACTCCAACACTGAACTCTGATCCACGTTCAATGCACTGTTTGCCTCCGGAAGCGTAACCGACCCGTTGCCGGAGAGGGTGCCGATGCGGGATTCAGCCACAAGCCAGGAATTGGAGACCGGATACGAATAGTGCGGATTGTTCACCATCGTGTATTCCAGTTTCAGGCCATAGTTGCCGTTGATCTGGTAATAGCCGATCAAGATGTCATGCAGGCCGGCATCGAGATCGATATCGCCTTCTTCCCAACGGTCGAGAAAAAGGTTACGCGCGATAATCTGCGTGCCATCGATGGCCATGACAAAGCCATCGTCGCCGTACAGGCGGAAGCGGTAACGCCCTGCGACGGGAATGCGGATCTTGCCCTGCCAGGCCGCCTCGAAGAGGGTGGTGCGACTGCCGCCCGAACCGTAGGGTTGCGGGAAAAAAGCAACCGCGCCAAAGCCAAAATTGAAGATGTTGCTGGAGAGGCCGCTGAGCGCGGCAAAGTCCGGTGTCAACGTGATGAGATGGTTTTTGAAAACGGCGAGCCTTGAGAAGTCGTTCGTGTTGATCGACGACCGGTTGAAATAATAGCCCATCAGGCCTTGAACGGCGGGAGCGGCCACACTCACGGTGCCGGGGGTGGTCAGTGTGACCGCCCCGGACAGACCGGCCGTGCGAAGACCGAGGGTGCCGCCCAAGACCGCTGTTGTGCCTTTAAATCCCGGCAGGCCGCCCGACAAAGTCAGCGTGCCGCTGCCGCTCTTTTCGAGTCGCGCGTCCGCCGCACCGTTCACGGTTCCGCCATAGGAGTCCGTACCGCTGCTGGACACAGTCAGTTTTGGCGCCGTGCCGGAGAAAGCCAGCGTGGCCGAGTCAGCGCCGCTGAATCCCCCTGAAAGCGTGTTGGTTTTCGAGATGCCGACCGTCGTGCCGGAGGCTTGCGAGACGGGGGCTTGGGCGGTGGCGCCGTCCAAATTCAGCGTACCCGCAGTGAGCGCGAGGCTGGTCTTGACGAGCGCGTTTGTCCCGAGGGCCAGCGCCGCGCCGGAGGCGGTGAAAACCTGAAGGCCGTCGGAACCGTCCAGCGTTGTGTTGAGCGTGTGACCGCCGGCGAGCACGGAGACGAGGGGTGTTGCGCCGTTGGTGGCGAAGGTCAGACCGCCGTTGCCCGCGAGGGTGTAGCCGTAACTGGCGTTGTTGAAGAGCAATCCGCCGACCGTGCGCGCCGTACCGATGTTGACCGTGGCGGGGTTGGTAATGGCGAGGCCGAAAAGCGTCACGACGCCCGTGCCGTCCGGCACATCGCCGCTGTCCCAGTTGGATCCCGTGTCCCAATTACCGCTGACCGGGTTCTTCCAGACCGCGCTGACGCCGCCTGCTGTACCCGAGAGGGTGAGCGTCACGCGGTGGTTGCCCGCGTCGTTCGCGAAAACGTATGAAACGCCTGACTGCGGATTGCCGACCGTGAGCAGCGAGGTATCGCCGCCGAGCGTGCCCGCATAGGTGAAGAGCGTGTAGGTGCCGGGCTCGGCAAAGGGCAGTCCGGAACCTGCGCAGTACAGGTTCACGACTGTATTGCTGAGCGTCAGGCTGTTGGCCGCGATCAAGTCGTTGGCGCCCGCACCAAAATCGACGTCCAACGTGGCCGAGGCCAAGGGCGTGCCGAGGGAGAGGGTCGTCAGCGTCTGCGCCTTCACCGTTGACGTGCCGAAACGGAGCGAGCGGCCCTCCATGATCAGGGACGCGACAGAGGGGAAGGTGCCTTCGATGCGCAGTCCGGAGAGTCCGGAAAGGATGGTCTCACCCGTGCCGGAAAAATCCGCCGCCGCCACAACGTTGCTGAAGATCATGACGCCGTCGGCAGGGCCGGTGAACACGATATCGCGATGGAGCGTAACCGTGCCCGCGAACATCACGGTGCCGGTGGTCATGCCGAGAGTGACGGCACTGCCCTTGTTGAACACTTCGATGTCATGCCCGATATAGCGGCCATTGCCGTTGGCGATCAGCGCGAGGTTGTCGGAAGCGGCGGTGCCGGAGTCGCCGATGCGCACCGTGTTGCTGAAAAGCGAGTACCCGAGCGAACCGCCCAAGCCGGTATAGGTTTGGCCGTTAAAGGGATTGGTGACGCCGCTGAGCGTGCCACAGTCATCAGCCGAGAGTATGAGGGTGCCGTTGCGAATCACCGTGGAACCGGAATAGGCGCGGCGCGTCGTGTTGTTCGCGCCGAGTGAACGGATCTCGACGATGCCGGGGCCGGCCTTTATCACGCCGGTCAGGCTTTTGATCGACGAGTCGTTGACGCCTTCGATCAGTTGCAGAATTCGCAGCGTATCGCTCACGCCAACGTCGTATGTGGCGGCGGTGCCGAAACCGGTAAACCAGTTGTCGCAGGTGACGACACCTCCGCTGCGCGTGCCGAAAACGGCCTCGCCGAGTCCTGCGAAAAAGACCTGATACGCTACGGGGGTGCCGGTCTGAGTGACATAGAAAGAGGCGCTCTTACCCGGCAGACTGTTGAGGCAGATGCCCGCAGGGATGCTTGCGAATGGGCCAGCCGGTGCGATGTAGCGCCAACCGGTGTGGCTGCCGCTGAAGTTCAGCCTGCCATCGTAGACCATATAGCACGAAGGCGAGCCGCTGGTCGAAGAGAGCGTGACGGTACCGGGGCCGCTCTTGCTGACGACGTACGCGTTGGCGAGCGGAAAATCGAGTGTGCCCGAGAGCGTGAGTCGGTCGGCGCCGTCAATCAGCAGGTTTGTCCGGACCGCGATCGGAGTCGTCAATTCGGCGGCACCCGCGCCAGAAAAAGTCAGGGAAGGCATCACTCCTGCGGCGGTGTTGGTGAACAACAGGCTGTTACCGCTGAAAGACAAGGTCTGGTTGGTAGCGAGCCCCGTGGCCCAGAGGCGGTTCAGCATGAAGGCCCCGGAGATATCATTGTCGAACGTGCCGGACAAACCGAGCGGGAAACGCAACGCGAGTCCCTGTTCGCCGGCGGGGACGGATGCAGACTCCCAGTTCGCGATGTCGTACCAGCTGCCGGAGGAGCCTGTCCACGTGGAGATGTTTTGAGGCGCGGCGGAGACGAGACTGCCGACACCAACGAAGATGCCCGAGGCATGTGAGGACGTGAAGGTGTCAGCGGCTTGGAGTGTGCCATCGATATAGACGCGGGCGAGCGGCGCGGTGCCGGAAAACGCCATGCGGACGGTCGATCCGGTCGCCGCACGGAGGGTCGACAGGCCCGTGAGCGAGCCGCAGGCAACGGTTTCCGAGGGCGGCGCAAAACAGACAAGGTCGATCATATTGGCGCGATCACCCTGACCGCCGTCGCCCGCGAAACGCAGTTCATACGCGCCCGCCTTCAGGAAAAGCGGTGCGCTGACATAGCGCTGATGAGCGAACTGGACCGCCTGATTGATGACGCAGGTGAGGCGTGCGCCGCCGAGATAGACATGGAGAGGCGTTTCGGGATAATTGTTGCGAAGGAAATGATAGAACGACAAAGCGTACAGCCCGTCAGAGGCGACGGTGACCGTCTGGGCGACAGAGCCATTATACTGGATAATCAGGACATGGTTAAGGTCAGGAGCGGCCCCTGCGGAATTGAAAGCGGTGGCCGCGGCGGTGTTCTGACGGCCGATAAAGTTCGCTAAGGCGGTCACCGTCCAGTTTGATATAAGGGTTGCCGTGGTATAGGAAAATGCGCCGGAGGCTAACGCCGGCACCTCGAAGCTGGGGTTCGCGATGAGGTTGGCACCGGTAGCGGGACCGCCGAGCACGTGGAGTGTCGCGCCGTTAGCGACGGAAATATCCGCGTCTGCGGTTTCGCGGCTGCTGACCAGCAGAGCGCCGTCCGTAACAGTGAGCGGGCCGCGGCACCGGGTCACGGCCAACGCGCCGCCGCCTGTCTTCGTCACACCTGCGACCGTGCAAAGATCCGCAGCGATGCTGTTGGTGGTTTCGGCGGCCGCGGAGATCGAGCCTTCGACAGTCAGACGACCGGTACCGAGTAACGCATAGCCGGCAGCGGAAAAAGTGATGTTCGAGACACTCACGTCATCAGCGATATTAACGATCCCGCCACTGCCCGTAAACTGCGCCAAAGCGCCGGATTGCCACGCGACAGCGTTATCGCCCGAATCAAGCCACGTGAGCGAAGTGGCGTCCCAAAGGTTGGTCGTTACCGGATTCCAGCGCAAGACCGGCGAATCGCCGTGAACAAAAAAACAGGTGTGAAAACCAGCGACAGAAAAACAATTAATCGGGAGCTAAAGGACGCATCACCTGTCACGAAGATAGCCATGGATTAACCTCCCAATTAAATTAAGTCTCACATGAACACTTGAAATTTTAACACCTCATGATTTCATGGGCAATCGATTATTGTTAAGCGGCCTTGATCGACGAATCGCGCTTCCCCCGGCCATAATGATTGTAGAACGCTTGAAATCAAGCAGCCATTGACGCGATTACGCCAAGACCTGCAAACGCAAACCGGCTTTAGAAAACGCGTAACACCTCGCTTATTATTAAGCCGCCTTTTTTTGGGGTTTCCATTCCAAACGCGTTTTGGTTAGATACAGATGAACTTATACGGGAGGTTGAAATGAACCGAAGATTCCGCATTTTGGTCGCCGCTATTGTGCCGTGCATGCTGTCCGCTCAGGAGCTGATTCTTGCCGCGCGCGGCAGGCCCGCAGCGTATACGCTCGTGAGATCGGCGAGCGCTTCTCTCTCCCAAATCCGCGCGGCCGAAGAGTTCCAAACGTTCACCGAGCAGATGACAGGCGTAAAGCTGCCGATCCTCGCCGATGACGCGCCTCTTCCCGCCCAAGCGATCCTGCTCGGAAACACGCGTTACACCTCTGCCGTTTTGGGAGGCCCCGTCGATTTCGCGGCGCTGGGCACGGACGGGTTCCGCCTTGTGACCCAACCCCCGCATTTCCTCATCATCGGCAGCCCGGTGCGCGGCACGCTGTACGGCGTATATGAAACGCTTGAACGTTTCGGCGGCTGCCGCTGGTACACCTCTTGGCACAGCGTGATCCCCAAACGCGACGCCTTTTCCGTTCCCGCCATGGACGAGACCCAGAAGCCCGCCTTCGCCTTGCGCGAACCGTTCTGGTTCGACATGTTCGACGGCGACCTCGCGGCGCGCAACAAGGTCAACGGCAACGCCATGCGCCTGACCGACAAACACGGCGGGCACTCGTTCCGCTTCGGCGGCGGACTCGGCAGCTGCCACACCTTCAACACACTCTGCCCGCCGGATTTGTTCTTCGACACGCATCCGGAATATTTCAGTGAAGTGGACGGCAAACGCATCAAGGATCATACCCAACTCTGTCTCACCAATCCGGACGTTTTGCAGATCGTCACGTCCAACGTGCTGGTACGTATCCGCAAAGATCCCGGCGCGTCGTTTTACGGCGTGAGCCAGAACGACTGGTACCATTTCTGCACCTGCCCGACGTGCAAGGCGCTCGACGACGCCGAGGAGTCGCACGCGGGCACGATGCTCGCCTTTGTGAACAAGGTTGCGGAAGCCGTCGAAAAAGAATTCCCGAATGTCACCATCGAAACGCTCGCCTACCAGTACACCCGCAAGCCCCCGAAAAACATACGGCCCCGTCACAACGTGATGGCTTGCCTCTGCACCATCGAATGCGATTTTGCGTTCCCCATCGACAAAAGCGCTTTCCAAGAAAACCGTTCATTCGTCGAGGATATCCGCGGCTGGAGCGCGATCAGCGATCGTCTCTACCTCTGGGACTACACCACCAATTTCCGCACGTACACCGGTCCCTTCCCAAACATTTTATCCCTTCAGGACAATGTGAAGTTCTTCCGTACGAATCGCGTGGATTACGTATTCGAACAGGGCGCGTATCAAGGCCGTCACGGCGATTTCGCGGAACTCAAAGCTTGGCTGCTCGCCAAATGGCTCTGGAATCCCGATCTGCCGCAGGAACCTTTGCTGGAGGACTTCTTTACCGGTTACTATGGCGCGGCCGCACCGTATGCGCGCACGTACTTTGACGCGTTGCACTGCTTCTATCGCGATCCGGAGACCCATCCGCTGCGCATTTTCGACGACGTCAAGAAAAGCATGATCCCGGACGATTTCTACTCGCGAGCCGCCTTGCTGTGGCAGCAGGCCGAAGTCGCCGTAAAGGACTCGCCCGCGTATTCCTATAACGTGCGCATGGGCGCGTTTCCCGTGCTCTTCGCCCGACTCGCACGCTTGCCGCCTTTCGAGGAAAAGAAAGTGTGGGTCACTTCGCAGCCGCAACTCTATGATGTTCCCGTCGAACACCGCGCCCTCGCCGCAGAGTTACTGACGCGCTTCGGCGAAGCCAAGAACATCCGTCTCTCGGAGAATGCGGAGTCGCATGAAAAACTCATCGATGCGTGGCGTTTTCTCGCTCAGCCCTTGAAAACGACGACAGGGCAAACTCGCGCGACGGTGGAAGACTCCGTTCTGTCACTCGGCAATCGCGGAAAACGGGGCGATACGGTCAATGATCCTCTGGCTGAAGACGGCTCCGCCATGAAACTTTACAACACGCATTACGAATGGTGCACCACGTTGCCCTTCAGCCGCGTCGCATTTGATCCGGGCAAGAAATACCGCATACGCATGCGCGTCCGAGTGGAGAAGGACCCCGGAAAAGAGGGCGAGGCCTTCTGGTCCGGCGTCTACGACGCGAAGAACAAGAAGAGTTGCGGCGGCTGTGAGCGCAAGACCGCAACCGTCTCCGACGCCTACCAGTGGTACGACGTGGCGGAATGGACGCCGGAGACCGCCCACTACTTCTGGATCGGGCCAGGCCGTTTCAACAGGAAGAGCGGCGGCACCTCCGCGATTAAGGCCCTCTATATCGACAAGCTTGAGCTTGCACGCGTCGATTAAGGCACCATCACGCCCAACGCGTTCGGTTGCACATCCACCACGACCGGCGTGGTTTGTATAATATCGCCGTCGGCTTGCACCGAGATCGGAAGCTCGCTCCGGACGACCACGCTTTTTTTGGCCGTCATCTCGTGGATGATCCTGTTTACGCGCTTCGGGAACATACTTTTTAAAAGATAGTACCACGGATACTCGAGCGGCATCTTCATGCAAATGACGCAAACGTCCACCTGCCCATCGTCCGCCCGTATGTCCGGTCCGTTAGGATGCAGCACCCGTGCCAATGTCCCGCAGTTTGAGATCAGCACATCCGTCGCCTCATAGGTTTGCGTTACGCCATCGACCGCTATCTCCAGCCGCTGCGGTTTGGCCTGCAGGACTTCCCAAACCGCCGTACCGACATACGCGGAACGCCCGAAAAGGCTCTTCCCCAGCCGCGACGTTCGGTCAATGACCTCGGCATTGATACCCACGCCGGCATTCAACAGATACGTGCGTCCCGCGATATCCATCACATCGATACGGCGCAGGCGATGTCGCCCGGCAATCAGCTTAACCGCCTCATCGATATCAAGCGGAATGCCGAGTTCGCGAGCCACCAGATTTCCGGTTCCGACAGGCACAATGCCAAGAGGGATATCGGTTCCGACCAATGAATGGGCCACCGAAGAGACGGTCCCGTCGCCCCCCGCCGCCACGACACAATCCAAACCCCCGACCACCATACGCCGGCCGACCTCATCCGCCATGGATTCGCCTGTCCGAATCTCGCAGATCTCGCAGGCGTCCGTCGCTGAATCGAAAGCGTCCGTGACCGCCACACGCAGCGCATTGCGGACGTCCGCACCAATGGTGGGCGCCACGATGATCAAAGCCTTCATGTGTAGAAACTCTCGGTAGTCATCAGGTTTTCTTTCTTAACTCTGCGTTTCAACTGTCGAATGGAGCCGCTCATGCAGATAGGCCCGTGCCGCATCGCAACACATCGCCCCTCCCGGATCATCGCTGAGCGTTTTCAGAAACGCTTCTCTGAACGCTAACACCTTACGCTCGACAGCCAAACGCAATGCCGTAGGATACCGCAAACCTCCGATCAGCCAGCCAACCTGAATCAGCACAAAATCAGAAAGCGTTTTGACGCTCGCATATCCGACCGAATGCCCCGCCATGACAGAGGCGACCACATCCGGTGAAGGCGCGCCTTTGATCCGGAGATCCCATGCGATCTCGGGATTAGCCGATAGGGAACCGTCGGCAACGGCGCTTTCCATGACCCTGAAGATGTCCAACTTATCCGCATCGCGCACCAGATGCGCATAGGCGGCCACTTCGGCATCCACAGACGGAGGAATCTCTCGTTTGTTATGGAGACCCACCGCCATCAGTATTGTTTTTCGATCCGCCTCCGGCAGCTCTTTCAGCCACCCCTCGGCTTCGATCACCTCGACGGCGCGCTGGGCATGATCGATCGACTTGGCGTCTTGGAACGTCCCGAACTCTTTCAGTTGCGAATAGCGGCCTGTATCATGCAACAGGGCGCAGGCCTCGCCCATCACGCAGCGATCCCCACGCCACGCCTCGCCAGCCATGATCCGTTTGGCATCTGCGACCACGCAATGCGTATGCTCGAGCTTTAGACCCATCATCTGCGGCAACGCGCCCGCACCGTTGCGGAACAAATCCACGTACGCAGCATAGCGCTGCGTCAATGTCTCTAAAAACGATCGTGTCATCATTTGCGGTTGTGAATCCCCTTCAAGGTCAAATTCACTATACCGCATTCCGCTTCCGACTGTCGAGAGATGAGCGTCGTTGCGGGGGGGGGCGTGACGCAGTCGCTCCTCCCCTGCCGTTCTCACACGCCGTCGCCATCTTTACGCAAGTCGAACTCTGCACGTTTCGCCGTGCCGTCGACGGCCATCCACGAAACGCGATAATGGCCCTTGAAGCCGCGAAAGGTCACGGGCTTATCCGCGTCGGCCTTCAGCGTAAGCCGTGTCTTCCACGCGTGGTTGATCAACGCGTCGAGCGCATGATAAACCGGTTTGGGATTAACCTCTTTGTCATACAGTCCCGAGAACGAGGGTTCGCCGGGCGCGGCGCCGCCATCCACGACATTCCACCAGGTAATCCCCATAACGTTCGGATAACTGAACCAGAGACGGTACAGGTTGCGGGCGATCACCGCCTGAATCTCGCGGCCCCGTGCGCTCTCGTCCGGCGCACTGACCGTCACCTCGCTGATATGAATCGGGCGTTCTGCACCTTTCAAGCAATCCAACACCGCATCATTCTTCGCCGGCGTCAGGATGTCCGCACCGTTGGCGATGCTCTGCGATTCTTTCGGGTTGAAAATGTGCATCTGCACGCCGACCGTATCGATGCGCGCGCCGCGCTCGATCAGATCCCGGACAATCTCCACATAGCGGCGCGAAGGCCCCCAGTGCATATCGCAGTCATTCATACCGAACCGCGTGGTCGCCGGAAAATACCTCGCGGCCCACTGATAGGTCTTATAGGTATAGTCATCCGGCATAAGGCCGCGGTTGGCTTGGTCGATCGACTCGTTCACGACATCCCAACGCTGTACGCGCGTGCCGTACCGTTCCGCCAATTCCCT
>CAZTDL010000091.1:0-10493 GCA_964612775.1 uncultured Lentisphaeraceae bacterium | reverse complement strand
CTGGTCAACGGCACACGCGGCACGCTCGGCGCGTACGCGTTTGGCGTGCCGGCCGCAGACATCAGCGCCCACCTCTCCCGCCGTTTCGGCCTGCCGCCGCAAGCGGCGGCAGGCGCCGCACTCCTCACCCATGCGGAAAAGGAGCACGTTTACCGCCTGTTTGTCTTGCCGTCCCCGTCCGGAGAAGAAACCTGCATCGTGTTCGCCTTCGATCAGCCGCTCCGGAACGCCGCGCGCGCCCGGCAGACGCCCGTTGAGTGGCCCGAGGGCTGTCCGACTCTAAACGCCACGCCCGTTTTCTCCGCAGTCTGCGCCATGACGCGCACCACCTTTGTCACCGCGGACTCTGCGGACTCGCCGGAAGGCGCCCTAAAGGAGGCCGCCCAAGCCCTCGGCGGCGCGGGTTGGGGCGAAACGACACCCGGCGCCGACACCTTCAAGATTTTCGTTTCCGGCAAGAAACACTGCGTCGTGCTGGCCACCCGGAACCTTCAAACCGGACGGACGGCGATTAGCCTCTTGCAAAGAGAGGGCGCAACACCCTAAACTGTCTTGCGTATCCTAAAAGAAAGACTTCTCATGAAGCAGAAACTGATTCTGATCATCTCGGTTGTTATCGGCCTTCTCGCCGCTTTACTCACCCGTTCTTACCTTTCGGCCAAGGACAAGGAAGTCCTGCGCATGAAAGCCGACTTTGACAAAAAACACACCAAAGTCGAAGTGATCGTCGTCAAAAAAGATCTCCCTTCGGGAACCGTTCTCACCAAAGACGATATCGGCAGCCTTCCCGTCTACGAGAATACCTATCGCGGCCACTTCGTCAGGGCCGAAGACCATCTGGCACTCATCAACCGTAAAACCGTGCGTCCGCTTCAGGCCAAATCGGTGGTCTTCTGGTCCGACATCGAAGGCGGCGAACCCGGTTCGCTGGGTCTTGCGGGCGATATTAAACAGCGCATGCGGGCGATTTCCGTCAACGTGAGCGGCGCGGCATCGGTCAGCGGCATGGTCAAGCCGAATGACCATGTGGATGTGCTCGGAACTTTTTCTTTTCCTTCAAAAACCGTCAAGGGCGAAATGGAGCTCGTCACGCTGACCGTTCTGCAAGATGTGCTCGTGCTCGCCACAGGCAAGGAAACCGCCAAATCGCAACTTCTCGCCGACCCGCGCGCAGGCACCTCCTACAGCATGGTAACGCTCGAAGTCACCCCGCGCGAAGCCGAGATGTTGGTGTTCGCCGAACAGATCAAGGGCCGAATCTCTCTCGCCCTGCGGAATCCGGAGGATGTCTATTTCGAAAAAACTCTGCCGCGCGTCGATTTCCAAATGATTCAGTCCGAGATCGAATCGCTGAACACCTATCGCCAGCAGCAGATTCTCCGTAAACGCGCCGAGTAAGGGAACCTATGACCTTCTTCCTCAACATCGCACACCCCGGTAAAGAAGCGAGCCGCTTTGAGCTGCCGACCGGCGTTTACACCATCGGACGAGGCGAGGCCTGCAAGATCCGTTTGCGGCATCCTGAAATCAGTGAACGCCATGCCTTGCTGACGCTGCGCGAATCGGGAATAACGATCGAGGATCTCCACTCCAGCAACGGCACCACCATCGACGGGATGCCCATCCAAGACACCATGCCTGTCCGTGAAGATCATGTCATCGGCATCGGTCCCTGCCTGCTGCGCGTCTCCCGCGCGGCGGAACTTCCGCCCCCGGAGGAAGTCTCCGCCGCTCCCGTCCCGCCGCCACTGCCATCCGACCGCGTCGGCCAGAACGAGAAGCCGACGGCATGGACGACGGTTCCTGACCTGCCCTTGACCGCCCCCGACCCTTTGACGAACATCGTTCGCGAAATCAAGAATCAGATTCACAGCGAACTCATCCAGCGACTGGATCTCAAGCGCATGACGGTTTCGCGCATCGGCACCGGCGAATTGCAGACGAAGGCGCGCGAAACCATCCGCACCATCATTTCCGAGGTCCGCCGCAATCAGCGGCTTCCCGCAGGGATCGACCCCGCGCGGCTCGAAAAAGAGATCTATGACGAAGCCATGCGCCTCGGCCCGCTCGAAGACTTCCTCGCGGACGAAAGCATCACGGAAATCATGGTCAACGGTCCCAATCAAGTCTACGTCGAGAGGAACGGCAAGCTTGAACTATCCAACCAAACGTTCATGGACGACGAATCCGTCCTCGGCGTCATTGAGCGCATCGTCGCGCCGATCGGACGCCGCATCGATGAGAGCCAGCCTTACGTCGACGCGCGTCTGCCCGACGGCTCCCGCGTCAACGCCATCATCTCGCCGCTCTCTTTGACCGGGCCCTGCATCACCATCCGGAAGTTTTCAAAACGTCCGCTCACCGTGGAGAACCTGATCAATTACGGCACCTGGACCCGGAGCGCGGCGGAGTTCCTTCGGCTTTGCGTTCTGATGCGCAAGAACATCGTGGTCGCCGGCGGCACGGGTTCCGGCAAAACAACCCTTCTCAACGTGCTCAGCGGGTTCATCCCGCCCACCGACCGCATTGTGACCATAGAGGATGCCGCCGAATTGCGGCTCGTGCAGCCGCATGTCATCCGGCTCGAAGCCCGACCGCCCAACATCGAGGGCCGCGGCGCGGTCCCGATCCGAGATCTTGTGCGCAACGCGTTGCGCATGCGTCCCGATCGCGTGATCATCGGCGAATGCCGTGGCGGCGAGGCGCTGGATATGCTGCAAGCCATGAACACCGGACACGACGGATCACTCACCACCGTGCATGCCAATTCGCCGCGCGATGTCATCTCGCGCCTCGAAACCATGGTGCTCATGTCCGGCCTCGAGCTTCCGTCGCGCGCCATCCGCGAGCAGATCGCCTCGGCCATCGACATGGTCGTCCACGAGTCGCGCCTCAGCGACGGTTCGCGCAAGGTGGTCTGCATCTCCGAAGTGATCGGCCTTGAAGGCCAGCAGATCATCATGCAGGATCTTTTTGAGTTCAAGCAAACAGGACTCGACGAACACGGCAAGGTCATCGGGAAATTCATGCCCACCGGCGCGGTGCCCACTTTCTTCGAACACTTTCGAAGCCGCGGCCTTCATATTGACCCGACCGTGTTTGACCCTGCGGAACAAGGCGGTGACGCATGATCCCAGAGCACATGCCTCTCATCAAATGGGCGGCTTCCGCGCTGGTCGGCCTCGCGTTCTGCGGCTTTGCCTATACCATTGTCCACATCATCGGTTCCAACACCAACGCTTATGCCGACTCCATGTCCGAAGAGACCTCGCGCCAATTCGAAGACCTCTTTCTGTTCATTCCGGCCAAGCGCATCGCCGATATCGGACGGGCCGCCGCCGCCGCCGCATTTCTGATCTGTTTCATTCCGCTTTTCGATTACCAGCACGCCGTTTCCGCCTCTGCCGGCATTATCCTCGGGGTGACTTTCGGTTGGCTTGCGCTCAAAGCGCCCGGCCAGCTTGTCGACGTGCTGCGCAATCGCCGCCGCCTCAAATTCAACGTTCAGCTGGTCGAAGCCCTCGGCAGCATGAGCAATGCCTTGCGTGCGGGATTCAGCATCAACCAAGCCTTTGAAACCGTCGTTCAGAACGGCGAGAAACCCATCTCTCAAGAATTCGGCGTGATGCTGCAGCAAATGCGCGTGGGCATGAACTTTTACGATGCGCTCCAGAGCCTCGATAAGCGCGTGGGCTCAGACGACCTCACACTCGTCGTCACCGCCATCGACATCGCGCGCCGCACCGGCGGCAACCTCACCGAAATCTTCGACAAGATCAGCCTGACCATCCGCGAACGTCTGAGGATCGAGCGGCGCGTGCAGACCCTCACCGCACAGGGAAAACTTCAGGGGATTGTCGTTGCCAGCATGCCCGCCCTTCTGGGTACGGCCATGACCTTCGTCAAACCGGATCTGATGATTCCCTTCTTCAAATCCGTCAACGGCATGGCTGCTATCGGCCTGACCGTTCTGCTGATTACCGCCGGCTGGTTTTGCATCCGGAAAATCATCCGGATCGACGTATAGCCGTCCCTTTCAGCCGCGATGTTTCAGTCCGTTTATCCGCTGCAAGAAACAACGGCTTCACGTTCTGTTCGCGCCGTCTATACGCGCTTGAATTCGCACCAGACGAAAGCCACAATCCCGGCGCCCCACAATCCCGCGATGCACATCCACGGCGAAACCCGGAGCGCATGCGGCAAATCGATTTTGCCGTAATCTTTCCATCCCAAGACCGTCGCTTTCAGCAACGGATACGCCTCCGCATAGAGCGCCGCCCCGACCAGCATCCCTGCGACCACAAACAACGCCATCCAGCGGCCCTCAGCCAAAGCCCCGATTTCCGTTCCCGGACAGTAACCCGCTATCGCCCAGCCGATCCCGAACAGCAAACCGCCGACGACCAATCCACCGACATTCACGGGAAGATGGGTCAGTTTGATCACGTGCGCGTCGCTCATCAGCTGAAGACCCACGCTCCCGACCAAAATCGCGGTGAGCATGAACTTCAGAACCGTCATATCACGGAACATCAACAGGCCAATCTGCCGGTCGAAACGCAATACGCCGCCCTTCTGCATCAGAAAACCAAGCAGGAAGCCCGTTAGCAACCCGAGGAAAGGCTCGTTCATACTAATTTCCCTTTTTGGCCAGATATTTCACCACCGAGGTGGCGCCTAAAAAGAAACAGGCCGTTGCCACAAGTCCGCTGACCGAAAGTCGCATCACGCCGCTTAAACTATGCGCGAGCGGACAACCGCCCGCCAAGCAAGCACCAAACAGCACGACGACACCCCCAAAAAAAGCGGCCACGAGACGTTTCGCCACATTCGCGCCAAAGCGATCACGCCAAAGCGGCGGCACGCCCTCCCATTCGAACCCGCCTCCGCTCAGAGCCGCCACCAATGCCCCGAGAAAAAGGCCGCAAAGCAGCAGGCCTTGCCAGCCCCATTGAGGTTTCGTCTTCCGAAAAAAGTCGTTCTTCGCCACCCGTTCCGGCAATACCGCCCGTTCGGCTGCCGCAGCCGCCCTCACATAGGTCGCTGACGCCCCGAAAAGCTCGGGCCGACCTGTCACCTTCGCCGTGGCATACGCGGAGCCGATCGCCAGCAATCCGGCCAGCGCACCGGCGAAATACGGATTCCAGCTATTGTCCTTCGACCGTTGAAACATCTTCATCGTTTTCACATTCCCTCCGTCTCTTGCCGCAGGCTTGCACGGCTGGTTTCAAAACAGTATGATATCACCCGATTTGCGATTGAACAATGTTTCCCTTTGTTCGCCTTTTTATCGTATCAACGAGGTTTCCCCATGTTAGACATCAAACGTATCCGTGAGAATTTCGACGAAGTTGCCGAGGGTTTGCGCCGCCGCGGTGCCGATCTGGGTTTGGCCGAGCGTGCCCGCGATCTGGATGCGCAACGCCGTGCATTGGTCACCCAAACCGATGAGCTGAAGACTCAGCGCAACGCGCGCTCGAAAGAGATCGGCGCACTCAAGAAGGCGGGTCAGGACACAGCCGCCGTGCAGGCCGATGTGCGTGCCATCGGCGATCAGATCACAGCTCTCGACGCGCAGCTCCGCGAGCAGGAAGAAGCTCTTGAAAAGGCCATGCTCATGATCCCTAACGTGCCGTGCAAGACTATCCCCACAGGGCCTGACGCTTCGGCCAACCGCGTGGCGAAGCTGGAGGGGACCGCGCCGACATTCACTTTCAAACCGCTTGACCATATCACGCTGGGCGAGAGGCTCGGGATCTTCGACCTTCCTCGCGGCGTGAAGATTACCGGTTCGGGATTTCCCTTGTTGCTGGGCCTGGGCTCCAAGCTTCAGCGCGCGCTCATCCAGTATATGCTCGACATGCACACCGAGAAGCACGGCTATACCGAGATGCTGCCCCCCTTCATAGTAAATACCGCCTCGATGCGCGGAACGGGGCAGCTCCCCAAAATGGCCGAGGACATGTATCACTGCGAAATCGACGACTTCTGGCTGATCCCCACGGCGGAAGTGCCGGTCACCAACTATTTTCGCGACGAGATCATCGATCGCCCACTGCCGGTCTACCTGACCGCCTATACGCCCTGTTTCCGCCGCGAGGCGGGGTCCGCCGGTAAAGAGACGCGCGGCATTCTGCGCGTCCACCAGTTCGACAAGGTCGAGATGGTTAAATTCGTGGCGCCGGAAACTTCTTACGACGAGCTGGAGAAGCTGGTGGCGAATGCCGAGGATGTGCTCAAAGGTCTCGGTCTGCACTATCGCATTCTCGAGCTCTGTTCAGGCGACATCAGTTTTTCGGCGGCCAAATGTTATGATCTTGAATTGTGGGCACCCGGTCAGCAGGGCTGGCTGGAGGTTTCATCCTGCTCAAACTTCGAGGATTTTCAAGCCCGCCGTCTGAATTGCCGTTATCGCGATGCCAACGGCAAGCCGCGCCTCGTCCACACGCTCAACGGCTCGGGCGTTGCGTTGCCGCGCTTGATGATAGCGATTCTGGAGCAGTGTCAGCAGGCCGACGGCTCAGTGCTCCTGCCCGAAGCGATCCGGCCTTACATGCGCGGCGTTGAGCGGCTTGTGCCGAAGAGCTAACAGATAACAGATGATCAGCGCCTTTCATCCGTCCGCACGATAAAACCGAACGCCGTCACGGGCACGCAAACGCTCGAACGCCGTCAGTAGGCCAACCCCGGTATCTGGGCAATCAAGTCGGTCTTTTGCCGGATCCACTGTTTTACCGCCGGATCGTTTTCAGGTTGGGCGATTTCACTGGCATGCGCCTGTTTCCATGTGCGGAACTTAAGGTGCGTCGCGTCATATTCCGCACGGAGCTTGTTTTCATCGATTTTCATTTCGCGCAACCGGTCCTCAATGCGCGTCTTCTCTTGTTCCGTCGCACGATCACGCTCTTTCAGCAGCGCCTGCGCAAGATCAATATGCGCCATCAGCGCCTTGTGCGCGGTCTGGTAAGCCCCAAAGAACGGGTTCTTAACCGCAGCGGCCTGAAGCAACTCGTTCTTTCGGTTAACGATCTTGCCGTTGATCTCATAATAGCTTTGAAGCGCCTCACGCTGCCGCGTAGAAAGATTCGCAACGTCGCCGGTGAACAGAAAAACGTCTTTAACCCCCACGAGCAACGGTGCGGAAGGCGTGCCGTTCTCATAAAGCACACACTCCACCATGCCGCCTTTCGACGAGTTGCGGGTTCCGCGGAAATCGAGCAACACACCGCCCTCCACCGTCCCGGCGCGGACACCTTCAAGCGTGTAATAAACCGTCCGCTGATGCGTGACGCCCCACCCCGGCCTTTCCCCTCGCTGCACCAGATAGATGCCATTCAGCGCGGGCGGCATCTCTTCCAACGGCTTACCTTCCATTCCGGCCGTCGCATCCGTCGTCGTTGGGTCGGCAGGCTCACGCCGCTCCACCGGACGCTCTGTCGTTCCTGCGGGCACCGTTTTCTCAACCAAAGAGGGCGATATCCCCTGCGGAGCGCCTTCAGTCCTCTTTAAGAATGCGGGCACATAGGGACGGGCATAAGGCGCGACGAAATAGACGCCCGCCGTTCCCGCCAGCGACGACAGCAAATAGATTGGCCAAAAGAAACGCATAGATTTGGACTGTAACAAAAAACGGGGCGTCGGCTCAAGTGCGATTCTGGTCGTCAGCCGCGCCAAAACTTTTCTGAACGGTGCTTGACCTTATTCTCACATGGTGGCAAAATATGGTTATTATAAATGAAAAAGGCGATCTACGGATCGGTCGGCATGAAGGAGATAGAAATGAAAATGGCTAAGACACAAGGATTTACCCTCGTCGAGTTGCTCGTGGTTATCGGCATTCTCGGCATTCTTTCCGCAGCGCTCTTCCCTGCTATTTCCAACGCCGTTATGCAGGCGAACATGACCGCTGTCGGCATGCGCGGACGCGATATTTTCGTAGCCATCACCGGTGCCAACACCGAGCGCGAGCCGCTCGGTCTCGGCAGCGTATGGCCCAAGACCTCAGCTCCAGAAGACGCTGCGCCCGGAAGCGGAGATACCGATATCGGCGACATGCCGTTCAGCACCGCGGAAGATTATTTCAAGGAACTCTATGACGGTGAGAACGTCGGGACGGCCTCGTGGAGTCCGTATGTGGCCGGTTTCGATTACGGCAAATTGGCCGGTGCGGGCGTATCTTCTCAACCTGGCGGATCGACCACGCTTGACGCGCAATATGTCATGTGGTGTATCGGCGCCAACATCCGCGATGAAATGGAAGACGTCATCCCGATTCTCGTGACCCGTAACGTCGACTGTTCCGAGTTGGCGACCAAATATGAGGGCACTTCGGTCACCAAGGTTGATTTGGGCAAGGGAACCTATACCACGCCTTTCTCGAACAAGGCTTTCGTAATGATCCGGAAGGGCGGAGCGATTTTCAAAGCCCGTGATAAATACGCAACTCTCCGCGTGATTTATCAAGGTCAACAATTTGACTTGGCCCCGTCGGGCACCACCTCCAGCGATCCGTTTTGCTATCTGAAGCCGGGCGGCAAGGACACCCCGTCGGGCTCGTAAGCGTTCTCCCCAAAAGGGATTACTTTTCAAAAAGCAGGAGAGCGGTTTGCCGCTCCCCTCTTTTTTTGGGAGGGCACGAACCCGAGACATGATCGCGCGCGTTGCCACAGAAATATCCGCTGACCGGCTGTTCGACTACACCGTGCCTGATGCGCTCGCGAAACGGATCAGACAGGGGCAACGCGTCCGCGTCCCGTTCGGTTCCCGCACGGTCGACGCTTACGTCGTCGAAATCACGGAAGAGCAAAGCGGAAGGACGGCGGCATCGGCCCCGGCACGTTTAGACCTCTTTTCTCTGTCGGCAACGCCGCCGGAGCCAAGCGCCGCCGTCCGAAGGAATCAGTCTCTCAAAGCGCTCCTCTCTATCGACGACGATGAGCCCTTTCTCTCGCCCCCGCTGATTGACCTTGCGCGCTGGATAGCCGAGTACACCTGCTCGCCTTTCGAATTGACCTTGCGTTGTTTGTTGCCGGCATCCGTGCGCAACCGCGAGATGAAGGCGAAGGAACAGCTTTACGTCGAACCGACGGACGGAACGTTCATTTTAACCAAACGGCAGGCCGAACTGCTTGCAAACCTGCGCCGCGTGGGCGGCGGCTGGCTTCACAGTCTGACCCGCGAATTCGCCTGTACCCCGCAGACGCTCAAAACCCTGGCCGAAAAAGGGGCCGCCGCCATCGAAAAACGTCAGCTGCGGCGAGACCCGCTTGCCCACCGCAAAGTCCTGCCGACTCATCCTCTCCCCCTCATGCCCGAACAGGCCGCCGCGCTGAGCGTCATTCTCGCGGCCTTGGAGCCGGGAGCGCGCGCTGGGGGCGCGGACGGCCCGTCCGCGATTCAGCCGGATGAGATCGCGGACGAGGCCGTCCGCGCCCCCGTCCACGCACCCAGCCGCGCTCCCGACGCGCCTCCCAAGCCGATCCTGCTGTTCGGCGTTACGGGCTCAGGCAAAACCGAAGTTTATCTGCAGGCCATCGCCCGCGTGCTGGAACACGGCCGTGGCGCAATCGTGCTGGTTCCGGAAATCGCGCTCACGCCGCAAACCGTTCAGCGTTTCGCCTCACGTTTCGGCGCGCGCATCGCCGTGTTGCACAGCGCTTTGAGCGACGGCGAGCGCTTTGATGAATGGCACCGCATCCGCAAAGGCGAGGCCGTCGTGGTCGTCGGCCCACGCTCGGCCGTTTTTGCGCCCGTAAAAAATCTTGGGCTGATCGTGGTGGACGAGGAACACGAACCTTCGTATAAACAGGATGAGATGCCGCGCTACAACGCTCGCGACGTTGCCGTCATGCGCGGGTATCTTGAACGATGTGCCGTGGTGTTGGGCAGCGCCACGCCCGCGATGGAGACATGGCTCAATGTCACCAAGGGCAAATATGATATCGCGCGGCTGCTTAAACGCGTCGCGGGACGTCCCATGCCTCGCGTGCATGTCGTGGACTTGCGTCTGGAGTCAGCCCGCACCGGCCATGCGCAGATCTTCTCAGGCGCGTTGCTGGAGGCACTCAAATTACGACTCGAACGCGGCGAACAGTCGATCCTTTTTCTCAACCGGCGCGGCTACGCCAACTCACTCGTCTGCCCCAAATGCGGCTACGCCGCCACCTGCCCGGACTGTAGCGTGGCCTATACCTATCATCAGGCCGACACCTGCCTGCGCTGCCACATCTGTGGCGGATGGCGCCCCGTTCCTGATGCCTGTCCCGACTGCGGCGATCCGGCTTTTAAATATTCGGGGTTCGGAACGCAGCGGGCGGAGCTTGCTCTGCAAAAATGCTTTCCGCAGGCGCGGATCCTGCGCATGGATGCGGACGTGACCGCGCGCAAGCACAGCCACGACGAACTCTTGTCGATCTTCAAAAGCGGACGGGCCGACATCATGATCGGCACGCAGATGATCGCCAAAGGACTCGATGTTCCCAACGTCACGCTGG
>CAZTDL010000090.1:0-10533 GCA_964612775.1 uncultured Lentisphaeraceae bacterium | reverse complement strand
GTCGAAGACTCTCTTGGATCGGTTCCTTCGGGTGCGGTATAACCCATCCCCTCGCGTAAAACAAGGCGCTGTAGGGCGTTTTGCGCTCGAAAACAAGCGGTTCTCGCGACTGTTTGTCGTAATCAAGCCGACGTGCCACGTTCACGATCTCACGTGTTGTGTTTACGTTCCTCATGCAAGGAACGCACACGGTGCTCACGACGGCCGTTGCCGTCACCAGTACCGCGGATGCCGCCAGTAAACGTTTCCGATTCGCATCCGTCCGCGTTGTCAACACCACCCAGGCGGCGAAAAGCGGTACCATGGGCAGGAGGTAAGTGAAGAGAAGTTGCCTCGCGAGACACCAGAAAAGCGTCCCTGCCGCGAACCCGAGAAACAAAAAATTCGTCCGCGGATCAGAGAGACAATCCTCTCGGAAACCGGACTTGCGCCGTATTAGACGCCAGAGACCGAGCAAACTCCATGGGGCTGACGCGGCCAGGAACATCAGCAACGCCGAACCGCGCGGATAGATATGGCCGCTGCCATAGGCATCGCCGTAGTCGTGCGTCACGAAGCGCAGCAGATTTTCGTTGATGAAAAAGTATTTCAGAAAGCCCTGATTACGCATCTCGCACAGGATGAACCAAGGCGCGACGATTATCAGAAACAGGAGCGTTCCGACGATCCAGCGATGATCGCGCAACCGGTGCCAGTCGCGCCAGCGGATCGTCCAGACCAGGACGGGAAGCCCAAACAGCACGATGGCCACAGGCCCCTTTGTGAGAAAGCCCAATGCGAGCAATATGAAGACCAAGAGGCTCCACCGCCGTCGGTTCTGGCGGTCAGGTTCGCAGATGAACGCGAAATAGGCTATCAGACTTCCTGCGACGCATGTGCTGAATACCATGTCAACGGCGACGCTTCCGCTCAGAGCCACGAAGAAACCGCACGAAACCGTTGCCATGACGCCAAGCAGACCGGCGTCTTTCACGCCGCCGTAACGCTGCATAACATGGTAGAGCAGAAACAAAAAAGCAATCGCCGCAAGCAGACTCGGCAACCGTGCGGCGAATTCATGCTCGCCGAGAATATTCATCGCTTCAGCGGCGGCCCAGAAATAGAGAGGGGGTTTGCCTTGGAAGGGCAGGTGCGTCTCGTTCATCCAGATCCGTGGCGTTATCCAATCTCCCGTAATGAGCATCTCCTGCGCGACTTGGGCATATCGGCCTTCTGTCGGATCGGTCAACGGCAACAGCGACATCGCGAATATCCGCGCGGCCAGAATGAACGCCAGCGAAAAGAATGCGGCGCGGGTGAGCTGCTGTCCGGAAGGTAGCGTCATGTCGGATTCCCGCTGTAAAGGTTCGTGGGTCTTGCCATTCCGAACACGGCTTCTCTTGCCCGGGCCCGGCGCTCTGAATGAAGACGCCTGCGGATTTTCCATGCGGCGCGCAGCATCCGTACCCCGTCGCGTAGCGGATGAACCGTGGATCCCGCGACATCATGCCATTCCACGCCTCGCTCTAGCACGCGTAGCCCGTATTCGCGGGCTTCGGCGAGAAGCTCCAAGTCAAAGGCGAGCCCGGCGCAGGACAATCGCTTGAACAACACCCGCGCGATATCACCGTCGAACACCTTAAACCCGCATTGCGTATCTCGCATCCGCAAGCCGAGTACGGCCTGCGTGTGCCATGCGAATGCGCGTCCGAGCAGACGTCGAGTCAGCGGTTGCGCAACCCCAAGGACGGATTCGCGCGCATGGCGGGAACCGATCACGATTTCCGCCTGATTTCCAAGGATGGGTTGCATCAAACGATCCAATTCGCGGATCGGAGTCGCTCCGTCGGCATCCATGAAGGTGACGAGTCGGCCCGAGCTCGCGGCGACGCCCCGACGAACCGCATAGCCTTTGCCGCGATTGCAGACATAAGAGATCACGCGTAACGGTAAGCGTTGCGCGAAGGCCTTCGCGGCTTGCTCCGTTCCGTCATAACAGCCATCGCAGACCACAATGACTTCGAAATCGCTATTCCGGTTGCCTGCGTCTGAAAGATAGGAGGCGATCGATTCCAGAGTGGCTCCGATTCGGCGACGTTCGTTATATGCGGGGATGACAATGGACTGTTTCAGATGCATGAGCCGTGTCCCTTCTTCGGTATGCCAACGCTTTTGTGTTATGTGACCGGCCTCATCGATCCCAAATCACATAAAACATGTTCTTATATTATATCCGCAACATTACGAATGCATTGGCATTCGATTACACCGGTGAAATCTTGGTCCGGGGACACGGGCTCAGACCTGTCGGATATGGTGACGTTATTTCGGGCAAACAAGCCTGTCGAATGCGATTCATGCGTCTCCGTCCGCAAGACTGACGGTTGCTGCGCGTAAGGTGCGTTTATCTGGCCGGATTCCCAACTATCACGCGTGAAAACGTCATGGTATACTGAGAAGCCTAAGAACCTAACGGGGATGGCGGTTCATGATTTGCGCATCAGTTTGCGGGCCTTGCCCGAGGTTGACGGCAAAGGCCCCTGCGGTTTATCAGGAGAAGAATATGGCTATTGCACTGTTTATCGCGCTTGTCCTTGTCATGATGCTGCTTGGTTTTCTCGTGATCCGCAGCATTAAGGATGCGCCCGATCGGGTGGAGCTTGCCCGATTGAGCACGCGAGATCAGGATTTTCAGGAAGCCAATCGCTGTCTAAGGGAAAAGGCGCACACGATTGAAGTGCTCCAGACCGAGAAGGCTACGCTTGCGGCGGATTTCGAAAATGAAAAACGCGCGGGTGCGGAGAAGTTGAAGTTGCTTCAAGATGCGGAAACGAGACTCAAGACTCAATTTGAAAATCTGGCCAACAGAATATTTGAGGACAAAGGCAGGGCGCTTACGGAACAAAATCGCGAGCGTATCTCCGGATTGCTGCAGCCGTTTAAAGAACAGATGGAATCTTTTCGCAGGAGAGTCGACGAGGTTCATAAGGACGATACCGAACAGGCTGCGAAGCTGCTTGAACAGGTACGCCAGTTGCAGGCCTTGAGCAACAAGGTCAGCGACGAGGCCAATAACCTCGCCAAAGCCATCAAGGGCGACACAAAACGGCAGGGCGATTGGGGCGAATTGATTGTGGAACGGATTTTTGAATCGTCAGGACTGGAGCGCGGTCGAGAATTTGATGGACAGGTTGGGCTGCGGGCTGAGGATGGGAACCTCAAAAAACCCGATTTTATTGTCTACCTCCCCGGGAACAAGTCGGTGATCGTTGACTCGAAAGTGTCGTTGACGGCGTTCGAGCGTTTCTGCAACGGGGATACTGATCAGGCGAGAGACAAAGCGCTTGCAGAGCATGTTCAATCCGTGCGTAAACATATGGAGGAATTGCGGGATAAGAAATACGCCCGTCTTCTGGGCAACAGGACTCTCGATTTTGTACTTATGTGTATTCCTCTGGAGCCGGCCTATCAGGCCGCCTTGCAGGCCGACCAGGATCTGATCTGCGATCTCGCCAAAACGAATGTCGTCATCACCGGGCCTGTCACGCTGATGATTACGCTCAAACTGATTGCTCAGATCTGGCGGCGCGAGCATGAGAATGACCACGCCGAGGTGATCGCGGATAAGGCGGGCCGCCTGTATGATCAGGTCACGTTGATCGTTGAAGCGATGAACGACGCGAAGAAGAATCTGGGCGACGCTGCAAAGTCCTTCGACTTGGCCATGGCGCGGCTAAAAGAGGGGAGAGGCAATCTTGTCGGCAGAGTTGAGGAACTCCGGAAACTTGGGGCCAAGGTCAATAAACCGCTGCCCGCGGCCGTGATTGAGCAGGCCGCGGCTGAAGCGGATTCGACATCGGATAATCCGGACGCGTTCCGTCCGTAGCGAGAAGGGTGGCGGCTCAACTTTTCGTCCATCGGAAAACGGAACGTTACTTTTTTTCGGCGATCCAGATGTTTCTGAAGAATGACGGATGCCCATGCGCCTGCAAATAAAGGCTGGCGGGCTCGCGGCTTTCGGGTTTGCCTCCCGGTGTCGGGCCTTGGATTTCGACATCCTTGATGGTGACCACGCCGTTGAGTTTCACCGTACAGCGCGCCGGTTTCGTTTTCACCCCGGCCTCGTCAAAACGAGCGGCCGTGAAATCGATGTCGTAGGTTTGCCATGTGAGCGGCGGATAGCACATGTTGACCGTCGGCGTGACCTGCGCGTAAAGCACACCGCAATCATGTTTGCCCATCGCGATCCCGAACGAGTCAAGGATCTGAATCTCATACCGTTGCTGCAAATATACGCCGCTGTTGGGCCGCTGATAAATGGTGGTTGTCTCGGGCATATAGGAGATCATGAACTCCACGTGCAGCGTGAAGTCCTGAAACTTGCGGACGGTGGTTGCCCCGGCGGCCGAGGTGAGCCACTTTTGCGGCGTCATGCACGCGCCTTTCTGCCATTCATCGGTATTATGACCGTCAAACAACCTGATCGCGCCAGCGGGAGCAGGGATACCCTCGGTCGGGCTTTTGCGCAGGATGCGTTTCATCTTGAAGGTTGCGCCGGTGTCGGTCTTTCCCTCAATGGACCGGCCGTCGCAGACCGCTTTGTACACGTGATCGATGATGATCTTTTTATCCTGAAGTTTGGCGTCCGCCGGTGTCGTTTGATCTGTCGTGGGAGCCTTCTGGATGATCGTCTTGCCGTCCCATCCGTCGCCGGGCAGGCCTCCCGTAAAAAACACCGTGCGAAACGATCCGTTGCCCAACGCGCGAACTTGCGCGCCGAGTTTGGACGTAGCGCCGTTGCCTTGGGTGATTGTGCCCGTGTATTCACCTTGATACTTGAAATCGGCATCAATGTGATCAGGGTCGCTGTACACTTTGAGCGCCGTTTTCTTCGTCGTCATAACGGCGGCTTGGATCGTCGTCAGCGAAGTTAACAGCAGGGCGGCGAATAGCGGCAATCGGTTTTGTTTCATGCGTCTTCCTTTCGCTTTTCGATCACTACTGGTGAAATTATCAAAGCGGAGTCGGAGAATCAAGTGTCGCCTTGTATGGGGCGCATCCCCGTTTCACTGACTGCCGCTGTGGTTGTGTATGATCGAGACAAAAGTTTTGCGAGTCTGGCAGGCGTCCGCGCCCCCAGTCTCACACCCACCCCTGTCAAACCGACACGCACAGGTCAGTGAAACGGGGATGCGCCCCCTTGTATGCGTCGGTGCTCTCCATGTGATACGTGAGTTGCGCGGGATATCGAAGACGGTAGACTTGACGGAAAAGACGGGAACTGTCAAACTTCCGTTTGAACTGGCGAAGAAATTGTAACCGGGCTTTTTCCGCCCCGTCTCAACGGTTCGTCGTTGCTACGCTATCCAATGGGATCACAGGAAGAATGGAGGCTTTTATGTTCAAGAAAGCAGTCTTTCCCGGTAAATACATTCAAGGTCCCGGCGCGTTGCGCGAATTGCCTGCGCTGATTGATCTGCTTGGCAAAAAGGGCTTGATCTTGGCATCGCCTTCGGCAAACGGCAAGATCCTTTCCGCAGGGCGGGACGATTGCCGCTCGAAAGCGCTTCCCGTTGAATTGTTTCGCGGCGAGTGTTGCGAGGGCGAACTCGCCCGGTTGTCCGACACCATCGCTCGGCAGCATGTGGATGTCCTTGTGGGCATGGGGGGCGGCAAGGCGATTGACACGGCAAAGATCGCAGCCGACCGGGCGGGTATCCCGGTGATCGTCATTCCCACGATCGCTTCGACCGATGCGCCGTGTAGCGGATGCGCGGTGCTTTACTCGCAACACGGGATTTTTGATTCCGTGCTCTATCAGAAGTCGAATCCGGCGGCGGTGCTTGTCGATGTGGAGATTATTGCGGCGGCGCCGACACGGTTTCTGGTGGCCGGAATGGGGGACGCGCTCTCGACGTGGTTCGAAGCTCGGTCCTGCGAACGCACCCGGTCGGTGAATGAATGTGGCGGATATGGTACGGCGGTTGGACTCGGTATCGCCAAGCTCTGTTACGATACCTTACTGGGCTTTGGCCCAGCGGCGAAAACAGCCTGTGAGAACCACCTCGTCACGCCGGCTTTGGAGCGTATTGTCGAGGCGAATATCCTGTTGAGCGGAATCGGGTTTGAAAGTGCCGGACTGGCCGCGGCGCATGCCATTCACAATGGCCTCACCGCGTTGCCGGAAACCCATTCGTTCTATCACGGCGAGAAGGTCGCCTTCGGCGTTTTGGCCGGACTCCAGCTGACGGACGCATCGTCAGAGGAAACGGAAACGGTTTTCTCTTTTTGCGAGGCGATCGGCTTGCCGACCACGTTGTCGGACATCGGTTTGGGAGCCGCCCGCCGTCGGGAGCTGCTGGTGGCGGCTGAAAAGACATGTGAGCCCTGCCAGTCCATTCATCATGAGGCCGGTCTGATGACGCCCGAGAAAGTGTTGGATGCCATCCTTGTGGCGGACGCGTTGGGTCGGGAAAGAAAAGGTTGAGGCGGCTATCGTCGAACGTGTTTGTCCGGATGATTCTGTCTCCGTCATAAAACACGTTTTTGCCTGACTTTGCCTCTCGGTGTTCACCCGCACCGAAGAGGATTGATGGAAACGACACTTGCGAAAAACGAGGGTTGACGGTCTCTGCTCGTTTCCTGCATAGTAAACGACACGCATATAGTCCGAAAAACTCGAATATGTGCGGGTGTGGTGGGTGATAAGTTTTGGCTCAAAGGATGGACGGTAATGGAAATGAAAAAGATTCGGCTGCTGCTTGCTCTGGTGTTGGGAGTTTCTTTCTCCGGTCGGGCTCAAATTTTGCGTTCGGCGGGAACTCTGCTGGTTGATGTTTCTGCCGACACGATTACCGCCAATGACGGTGACGTGGTCGCGCAGTGGGCGAACGGCGGCACGCTGGGCGGAACGTTTGCGGCGGTGACAAACAATGCGGGCGTCAGTTTCACCAATAATATCTTTGGCAAGAAAGCCGTGCTCTTCAGGGGCATCGAGTGCAATGCGCTGACCAATAGTGTCGCGACGCCCGCTTCGCTGACGGGAAACAGCGCGTGGTCGATGGAGGCGTGGGTTTGGGTCGACGCTGTTCCGTCCGCGAAGGCGGTTTATCTCTCGTGGACGGAGCATGGCGCCGCCGATATGTACGATCCGTCCCGGCTGATGTTCCGCTACGATAACGGGAACGTGGCGGTTGACAATCTCAATGGAACGGTCGGCTATGGATACGGTCTTCCGGCGGCTGGCGCGTGGCACCACATGGCCGTCGTTCGAAACACCTTCAAGCAGGAAAAAGTCTTTGTGGACGGCAACGCCGTCGCTTTCTCGTGGTGCGCCGCTGGTGTCCAGTCCGGCATTCCCCTCTCGTTGGGTGCCGTCAAGAAATACAGCGCGGCTTCGTATACCAACTTTTTTCGGGGGCCCTGTCGCGTGTGCGTATCCACACAGGTATGCTCTCCGATCAGGACGTGCTGCATAACTACCTCGCGGATGCTTTGAGTTACACCGCGTCGGCCAGCACGGTCTGGACCGGCGGCTCGGGCAACTGGAACGATTCGGCGAACTGGTCCAACAGCGTGATCGGCGCATCTTCCAAGGCCGTCCGCATTCTCGCCGGCGCGGTGACCGTAACGAACAATGTGTCTCCGAGCATCCTCAGTTCGCTCGACATCGTGGATGCGACGGTCTCCCTCGCGAACGACACTGCGCGACTTGAAGCGAAGACGCCGTTTGTTGTGGGGCGTTCGCCAGGAAATTCGGGTGTGCTTGCGCTATCGCGAGGCGAACTCGCGGTCAATGCCGCCCTTGGTCCCGCAGTCTTGAATCTCGGCATGGACGGCGCAAGCTCCTCGCTCGCGATCAGGGACACGACTGGCCCGGCCAAGTTTTCCGCCTCTCAGGTGCGCACCTTTGCGGGAATGGGGTCTGCCCACGTGCAGGTCAACAGTAACGGTGTGCTGGAGCTGGATGCGTTTGTGGCGGAAGCGTCGTCAAACGCCCCGTCGATCACCGTCTCCGGCGGTACGTTGCGGAGCAGAGCCGGTTCCTACTATCTGGGACAATTCTACAACGTGCCCACGGTCAAGATTTCGACCGGCGGTCTTGTTTTCGATTCAGTCGACGGCTCGACGCAGACCGTCTCCACGGCGCTCATTCACGATGGCGCGGGTGCGTCCAAGGACGGCGGTCTCCGTAAAATCGGTACCGGCATGCTCGTCCTCAGCGGTACCAATTCGTACAACGGCGATACCTCGGTTGAAGCCGGCACGCTGTCGCTGGCTTCGCGGCTGACGGACGGACTGGTTTACCGACTCGACGCCTCTTCAAACGCTCTTTCCACACTTCAGTTATCCGATATCTCGAATGTTGTGTCGTGGGCTGACGCGAACGGCTCGGGATTTCTCTTCACCACCAACAAAACCGTCAAGTGCCCCGTCTATGACGCTACGCTGTTCAACGGTCGCGGCGGCCTGCGTTTCAGCCGTGACGCCACGTGTTATCGTCTCGCCGCGAACAGATCCTGCCGTGCGCAGTCCGTCTTTTTGGTTTTCTCGCCAGCCGCGGCCAATGATCTCGGCGGCATCTGGGGTCGGTCCGAAGCCGACTACGGCATCCGGCTGCAACCGTCCGCCATTCAGGTTTGCGGCAACGCGAACGACTTTGCGTCGAGCGGCTGGAACTACATCAATGGCGTCGCAGGTACCGCTTTTACCGTCGGCCAACCGTTGGTTGCCACAACGATAGCCGGTTCACCCCAGACGTGGTACACGGCGATTGGTGACTACTGGGCGAGCACACAATACCGTCGGCCTTTTAAAGGTGACATGGCGGAAGTTCTCGTCTACGACCGCAAACTCGACGATTTAGAACGACAGGCCGTGGAGAACTATCTGATGGCGAAATGGCTCGGCACGGGGGCGTCCCCGCAGTTCGGGACTTCGGTTCTTCCTACCAACACGATTCTCAATGTGCGCAACGGCGCGGCCGTCGAATTGGGCGGCACGTCGGCTCAACTTGCCGCCCTCAACGGCGCAGGCAACGTGGTCAACCTGAATCCCGTGATTTCCGCTCTGACGGTGGGCGGTCTCGATGCCGGTAGCGTGTTCGCGGGCGCGATCACGGGGAATGTGTCGGTCGTCAAGGTCGGAAACGGTATGACCATACTCTCAGGGGTCAACAGTTTCACGGGGCCCACGCTGGTCCAGTCCGGCGTACTCCGCCTCGCCTCCAATGTCTCGGGAGTCACGGGGCTTGTCTACCGTCTGGACGCTTCGCGCACCAACACGTTCACCATCCTGCCCGACGGTTCCAACGTAATGACGTGGGCGGATGCCGAAGGCTCGGGGTTCGCGTTTACGGCGATCAGCGACCTCAACTGTCCGGTCTATGATCGCACGCTGTTCAACGGCCGCGGGGGGTTGCGTTTTGGACTGGGGGGGCACGCGCGGACGCATGGTCGGCGTTGCCGTGACAAACGCTCAGACGGTTTTTGCCGTGAACATGCTTCGCGATACCAGCAACAGCAACGGCGGATTTTGGGGTAAAAACGGAGAAGATTTCGGACTTCGTCTTGGCTCTACGAGTTGGTTTTTTCCCGGTAACGCCAATGATTTTCATTATGTCACAGGCGGGGGACTCGTTGCGATCAACGGCGTGGTTTCAAACAGTGTGACCGCCGTTGGCCAACCCCATCTGGTCACCTCCGTCAGCGGATCGCGCCAGACCTTCAAGCCCGCCATCGGCGACTACTGGGGCTCGTCGTCATATCCGGATCGTTACTACCGGGGCGAGGTGGCGGAGATCCTCGCGTACGACCGCCGATTGACCGATGTGGAACGTCAAACCGTGGAAGCCGCGCTGATGTCGAAGTGGTTTTCTGCGGCCATCGGTTCGGTTCTTCCGGCGTCTGCGACGGTATCGGTCGCCGCCGGCGCAACCCTCGATTTGGCTGGCAGCGCCGTTACGATTGCCTCGCTATCGGGGGGCGGCTCCGTTTCGAATGGCGCGTTGACTGTGACTGGAGCCGTCGTCCCTGATGGCGCGCTGAAGTTTTCAGAATCGCCGAGCCTGACAGGCACTCTTACGCTGGATATCGAGGGAGATGTTTGCGACAGTTTGGCCGTTGCCGATTCGATAGATGTCTCCGGTTTGTCGCTTGTACTCAATCTCCCGGAAACGGCCCCGCCCATTACCTCATACGCGTTGATTTCAGCGTCTGGGAATGTTTTGGGGCCTTTCGAAAGCGCATCGATTCCTCGTCCGTGGGTGCTGGTTTATAAACCTGCGGCCATTCGTCTCATCTATTGCGCCGGCACACTGATGAGCATCAGGTAGGAAAGTATGCCGTCCGGACGCGGTTTTTTGTCTCGGCAAGAAATATCGTGCCAAGAGACGCGTTTGCGTTGGCCGGTTAGGGCGCCAAACCATAAGTCATAATCGCTGTCCCGTTCGACACGATTGACGCTTCGGCCCTTAAACGGTTGTCGCTTGCCTCCTTGCCTCCGGGGGCGCGGACGGCCTCGTCCGCGACAGCGGTTCCTCCCTTCATAAATATG
>CAZTDL010000089.1:5140-10537 GCA_964612775.1 uncultured Lentisphaeraceae bacterium | reverse complement strand
CCCAGTCTCACACCCACCCCTGTCAAACCGACACGCACAGGTCAGTGAAACGGAGATGCGCCCCTTTTTTCCCGAATCAAATTTTTTCAATATACAACCTGTAATGATCATGATATTATGCCCACCAGAAATTCTCGAAAAAGACTTTACTTCTAAACACGATAAACACGAGGTTAGGCTCATGAAGTACCATTTTTTGCACAGCGTATGTATTGTCGGGTTGGCAATCGGCTGCCTTCAGGCGAGTGCGCAGGACGCGTTTGTGTTGACGAACAGCATTGACAGTGCTGAAAACGCAACCTTTACGAATTCCCTCGGTACGGCCTCCGTGACTAACGGAATGATCGTTTTCGAGGGGCAATTGGATGCGGATATCATCGTCACGACCAATTATAACGCGACTTCGGGCAGTATGCTTGCTTCGCTGCAGTTGTTGGTGCAGGTTAAATTGTTTGACGATCTGCCCGCCTCCAATGAGGTCGGCATCGTTCACGCTCAAGGAGCGGTTGCGGCGTTGCGGGACGGGACGGGGGTGACGACGGGTAAGTATTACGTATGGGGTTCTACGAATACGGTTGCGCCTGTTATGGAGTGGGTCCCTCTCAAAGGAAGTACCAGTGGCATTCAGTTTGCCGTTGATGAAGATTCAACCAATTATATTACCTTTGTGTTCAACTATTCGGCCGACCCTGTGACTTATCAGGTTTTTGTCGGACCCTCCTCGGTGACGCAGGTTGCCTCAACGCCTATCACGACTTTGACATCAGATCCCACTTCGAAGATTAATGGTGTCAGCCTGTTGGGAACGGGGGCTCTAAAGACGTACGCTTCCGCCAGCGGAGATGTCGGGCCGTTGTCCTCTTCAATCGGATTCAGCGTGTATGCAACGGCGAACGGTATGCTGCTGGTCTTGGATCCGGTCAATGAACAAGCGAGTTCCGGCAATTTTACCGTTTACGCTTGGGTTAACGGCGCATGGGTCAAAGTCGGCGAAGTTGCGGCGAATGGTTCCGGACATTATGAGTTTTATGCCGATCCGGGTATTCTCCAAGTGGGACAGTCCTATACCTTCAAGGTGATCGACGAACTTGGCAATCCGCATGAGCTGGCTCAGGCCGTTGAGATTAAGACGATCAAGATGGGCAGCATCACGATGACCCCTGACTATATGACGGTGACCTTCAATTCAGAGGCCGGCCGGTTGTATCAGGTTATCGGTGCCGAGAGTCTGACGGCAGAGACGTGGACCGCTACGACCATTTACTACCCGATTGCCGGCGGTGACTTCGATTATGGTTCGGATCCCTTCACGGCCGCCACCACCACCACCACGATACGCATTCCTCGTAATACGACTAAAGGGTTCTTCAAGATTCGCAAGATCAACTGAAGAATATTGTGACTGATGAACGAAAAAGGCGGTTCCCGCAAGGGAATCGCCTTTTTGCCCTTTAGGGCGTACCGTCATCGCTAGTCGCCGTAAAAGATCAAACGACGTCGTTCATACACACTGTTCATGACCGACAAGGTGTGCAAGTCCGCGTAGCGCAGTTCAGTCATGCCGGCCTTTTTCATGGCATCAGCGACGATCCGGTTGCTCCACATAACGGAGAGATTGGCGCTTGTGAACGGCTCTTTGATCTGGGTGATATCGATGGAACATGATTTTGTGCCGACGTGGCCGACCGTGCCGGTGTCGGGCAGGGCGTAGGGGATCGTGGTGCGGGTAACGATATAGCCATGAGGCGAGAAACAGCCGCACGTTCCCAGTAACAGGACAATAAGAACACCCGCTTTTATCTCAGTTCCCATAGACAACCGTCGTGTTGCTCATGTAAAGGCCGAAGAGAACGTTAACGAAGGCATAATCGGCATATTCGAGTGTGGTCAACTGTCCGTTCTTAGCTGCTTTCTGAAGTCCCGCATCTCCCCAGGCAACCATCCAGGCGATCAAACGCGTTGTTGCTTCGCCGGACTTCGCGACGGTTTTGGTGTTTCGGAATTCACCGCTCATAGGTACACGCACATTCGAGTAAACGCACCCGGACAAGGTGAGACAGGCAACGGCGGCGAGAATAAGGTAAAGACTTTTTTTCATGCGATGGCTATCCTTTGTTTATTATTGTTCAAGCGGATCGTATTGCATGGCCGCGCCGCGACGTTTCAGCCAGAATTCGCGGAAATTCTCTTGAAAAACCCTCATGTCCACATCCTTGAACGCCAAGACGGTTGCTTCTTCCCCGCTGTGGGTTTGAGCGAGCGCAGCGGCGTAGTCTGGCTGAATATTCTTAAAGGGCGTGTTACGTTCGAGAGGTGCTCCCTTTTGCAGGTAATAGGCAAGCCCCCAAGCTATGGCGTATTTGAGTCTTCGTTCGGTGCCCGTGCCGGCGTAAAATTCCGCATAGTCGGCGTTCAACAGGCTGGGCAGAAGCGCGACGACGGCCTCCATGTTGTCGAGCAACAATCGGCTCATGTCGGGATCTTCGTCAATGCTCACCTTGTTTTTTGTGCCTACGCTGGCGTTTTCAAAGAGGCAGGCGTGTCCTTCATTCAGCCACGGAGCGACATTCAGCATGCAACTCGCATATGAAAGATACTGGTGAAAGGCCTCGTGCCGTACAATGCGCATCATATCGTTCTTGTTCTCTTGCTGAAACAGCACCAGTTCGCGGCGACCTGGCATCCACATTCCGCTCGACCAAGCGAGCGCGTCGCCGACATAACGCGCGTATTGTTCCCTGTTTTGAAAAAGGCGGATGAGGGAGACATCGTTTTCACGCGTGATTGGGGGAACGAGCTTGGCATAGGCGAGACGCATGGCTGGGAGGGTGGCTTGCAAATCGTGGATGAACGCTTCTCCAACAGAGGTGTGGACGTCGGCGATGATGATGTATCCTTCGGTCTCCGCGAACCACCAGTCATCGTAGTTCTCTACGCTCTTGCGAGCCTCAACGCGGACAGGATGGTCAGGCAGCTCGGACGCCTTTTCGCCATGGCGTTCTGTTGTTAATTCCTCGGCTTCGATACCCTCGTCTTTTGCCGAACGTGGCGGCAGAGCCACTTGTCCTATGAAGTCCTCTTCGAACGACGCGCGCAGCCGCTCAAAGTCCGTTTCGCCGGGAGCTTGCAGCGTCACGCAAAACCAGTCGAAGTTTTTGGCGTTGCCGACACGTCGCGGCCGGAACGCATAGACGAGCATGTTATTTGTGCCGCACGGGTAGTAAAGCACCTCTTTGAGCGTGAAGGCGTTCAGTTTCAGCGGTTCCGGTTTATAGACAGGGTTTTTAACAAAGGTCGCGACCCATTCGTTGACGAGGTCCTGCTTTGTGGGATCAATCAGATTCGTTTCATCGTCTAATTCGGTTCCAAACTCGGCACGAGAAATGTGTCTTTCCGGGGAAACGGGCAGGCGGTGCACGATACGGCCAATGATGAGCTTGTTTCCTGCCGGATCACGCCAACGGGCACAGCACTCGGTGTTATACCAGAGTTCGTATGGGGCGAACCGGTCTTCGCGAACGAGCGTCGCTTCTCCCGTTAACAGGTATGCGTGTGCCTCTGGCATGGGGACCGGTTCTGCTTGGGCGTTAGCGAGCCTGGGAAACATGATTCCGAGGTGCGGATAATTCTTGGCGGGCTCGAAAGAAACAGCCGCGTACGCCGAAGCGGCCATACCGGTGAACATCAGAACGAGGGAATGTTTTTTCATAAACCGGCGTCTCTCATTTCGGATCCGTTTGACCAATCGTGTCTGGGGTAACTCTCTGGAGGTTTCGTACCCTTCAAGCGGGGCCTCCGTCCCTATTCCTTAACGATCTCGTATAACAACGTGGCGGAGTCGGGTTGCCCGTTGACGGAAACGGTAAAAGCTAACCGTCCTTTCACCACATGGACGGGAATTTCACCGACACGCCGACCACCGGTCGACAACGCATATACTTTATAATTCTTGGCGGCCTCGACGGCAAGGCGGATATCCGCTTTGCCGTTACGCGCCAGATGAGGCAGACCGCCCCATGCAAGAAGCGTCTTGCGTGAACGCTGCGCGTAGCGGATGCCGCTGTTTTGCACGTCGGTCAGATGGGTCAATAATAATCGGGGGGATTTTTTGATCGGCGTTGAGTCGAGTGAACTGACCCAGACCGTAGCCGCAGTATCGCCAATGTCGAAGATAAGGTCGCCGGCATCAACAATGCCGTTCTCGGCGAATCCGCCACAGGTGCGCGGCGTTACGAGAACAAAGGATCCGCTCTCTTGGTCGAGTTTAACCGCACCGTCTCCGGCAGGGGGAAAAGGCTTGGACGCATCGGGGGCGATCAGTGTGCGGATGTCGGCGGACGATGTTTTGTAGACTTCAGGAAAACGTCCCGACCAGGTGGCCTCCGCCGGAGGTCTGTCTGCGACTTGGGTGCCTAAACGCGCGTACCAACCCAGCCAAGGCCAACTCGTATTGTTTTGCGGCAGGGCTTCGCGCATTTGCAGAACGTCGCTTTTAGGCAGGACCATCGCGTATGTGCGCTTAAGCGGCGCGAGGTCGCCGCGCACGAAAAGGCAGAGCGTCGCACGTTCCGCGGCAAGGGAAAGCGGATCGCTCGCCATGTCGAAGTATCCCATGGCATACCCCTCCGGCTGCAGAAGGCCATTACGGCTATGGCTATAGGTGAAACGCCAGATGCCGGCCCAATCCTGCAGCGCGCCCATCGCTCCTGTGACGATGCCGCCCACGCCGCGGAAACGTCCGGGACCGGAGTAGTTGTACTCGGTGATCGTGAAGGGCTTGTCCAGCAAACGTGTGAAAACGACATGCTGGGCACCCATGGCTTCGTTTTTGACGGGATTCTCATTGGCGCATTTGCTGGGCAATGACCAAGGACGCTCGATGAATTGCGGGTGATCGACATAGAAGTGGTCGTCCACGTAGTCGAAGAGTTCGCTGCGCGGCACCTGATCCGAGGCATGGTTGGTCCAGGCGTTGCGGTCGGTGACGAGCGCTCGGCATTTGATCTGGTCGTGCAAGAACGTCTTCAGACGCGTGATCAGCCGGTCTTCGGTCTCTTTGAGAAAAAGGAGATAAGCGGTGGTATGGCGGTTGCCGTTATAGATACTGTCGGGATTTGTCGCGGGAATATCGGCGTAAACTTTCGGCTCCTTGATTTGTCGGTCGGCGAGCCATTTGCTCCAGGCCTGTTGCCATTCCGGTATGTTTTTCATTTCGCTTAGATAATTGCCGAAGTTGCCTTCGTTGATCATCGCCAACCACGCCAGCGCGGGTTCGTCGGCGTAGCGATGTCCGGTATACGGGTTGACATGGTTCAGCAATTGGCCCGCGAACGTTTTGAAGTTCTCCATTGCGCCTTCATGTACGGGAACGAGAACTTTGTATTCGTTCATCTCGAT
>CAZTDL010000089.1:0-5130 GCA_964612775.1 uncultured Lentisphaeraceae bacterium | reverse complement strand
CAATGCCCACGCTGCGCCACGGTATGGAGCGCGAGACATAGAGGTCGGTGGTGACATAAATGCCGTTCGAAATGCAAGCCGCCATCAAGGCGTCAAGACGTGCCAGATTGGCGGTGTTGAGCGTGGTACCATCCGCAGAACCTTCGACCAGCCCGTCATCATAATGGTGAAGGCGCAATGCGTTATACCCGGTACGGGCAAGGCGTGCGGCGAGGCGTGAGGCGTCTGCAGGTTCAAGAAAGTTCGCTGTAAAACAGAGATTCACACCATAGAAACGTTGCGGTAAGCCCGGTTTCTGCTCAAATTCAAAATGAGCGCCCTTGGCGACAACCCGGCCGTATTTACCGGCGGGAGTATCGCTGAATCCGAGTTTCGAGAAATCCAAGGCCGAGTTCGCGAGGATTTCGGGTTCCTGTTTCAGGATAATCCACTCGGGGCCTGCATGGATTGTGACGGGTTCATCGAGGACGAGCCGTTGCGGCTCGTGCGTGGCGAGCGTGAAGCGTATCGTGTAGGGTTCGCCGGCTTTGAACGTCTTTGTTCCGCCGATATAGCCGATACGCACGGAAAATGACGGGCCCCAACGCCGATCGTCTTGAATCATGGCCGCCGTCGGCACCGGAAAAGTAAACGTCAAATGTTTCTGGCCTTCACGGGACAAGAGTGTCAGTGAGCGTGAGGTTTGAGAACAAACGGTCAAATCTTTTTGATCACGGGGTATGGTGCCGTTTTGTTCGCCGTTGGACCATGTGCCTCCCGCCCAAAGATCGGTAGGCAGGGTGAGCCCGACATAGAGCGCATTGAGCGGCACGTCGCGGATCGGCGTAAAGATGTAAACCGCGTCGATTGCGCCCTTGTCGGCCTGGGAGAAAAAGGCTTTTCCCTTTAGAGTCTCTAAGCCGTTGGCATCAAGCGTGAAGGCGAACGAACCGTCCGTGTCATGCGTGAGTCCGCCTTTGGAACGTTGGCCTTGCCAGTTTGGGGTGAATAGCTGGGGAAAAATCTCGCAGTTCAGGGAAGTGAGTTCCAATGTGGCCGCTGAGGTGGCCACCGTGTCAGCGGCAAGGCTTGCGGTCGCAGAGGCGAGAAGGAGTATGATTGCGGTGAAACGTTTCATAGAGAACTCTCCAAAATAACATCGATAAGCTTAACACAAATGAGCGGTACACCCCGTTACCGTTTCTTACAGAGTTTGGGGTCGGCCCAGATCGCGTAATTTCCCGTCCCGTCGCCACCTGCGGAGGTGACGGTAAGTTGAATACGGTTGATTCCTTCTAGGGAAACATCGATCTGTTGCGCCGGCATGTCGCCCGTGATGGGCCCTAGCAAGGCTAGGCGGCGTCCGTTACCGCTGATCTCAAAGAGCACTTTTCCGTTTTTGCCGAGTGCGGCGTGGAGTCCGGCCAAGGCTGTGAAACGTGTATAGACGTCGGACGGTATTTCATAAGTGAGCACGCTGCGCGTACCGGTCCCTATTCCTGAGACGAATGTTTTCATCACCGGTTTGCCGTGCTCTAACACGTTGAGTTGCAGGGGCACGGCGACCTTATTGTTCATGGTCACGCCGAGGGTGGCGTGTCCCCAATGCGGTTTGCCGAAGAATACGCTTTGCGGCATGTAGAGGTCGGGGGCTTCCTGGGGCGACCAAAGCGAGAGATCGATCCTGTTGAGCGTTTGGGCGTCCTCAAACCGTTTCTGGCTCAGGCAGCATGCGGTATAGAGAGTGTCGGCGATCAGCTGGGCGTCATGCTCCGCAACGATTTGCTGCGCGGCGTTGGCGGCGTTTGTGTTGCCCGCATAGATCGCTTGAATGATGGGGATCGTTTGCGCGCGGGCGTGTCGCGTGGCGTCCTGTGTGCGCCGGAGCATGTTGAAGGCCGCCTCATTCACGGTGGTTCCGAGCAGGCGCGGTTTGTAGCGATCGAGATTGACCGTGAACGTACCGTTTTCGATGGGACTGTGCAGAAGCGTGAAGGCCTGTTCTGGAGGCGGAGGCAGAAACTGTTTGAAGAGCGTGAACATATTGTCGTTTGGCACCACATGGGCCGGACATCCCCAGTCCTCCATCGCGTGAGAAAGCGTGCCGGCGTAACGCGCTGCATCAGCAGGTTTGCCCGCAATGAAAGAATTCACGACTTTGTCCAGAAAGTAGCGGAGGATCTCATTGTTTTCCGCGGGTGTTCCCGGAATATGCAATATCCGCAGATAAACGATGTCCGGACACGTGTCCATCATAGCGAAAGGCGCGTTTTTTTGTCCGCGTATACGGTGTCGGGAATAACGCAGTAGGCATCACCGAGCCGTTGCCATTCAGCGCCCAGAAGCGGCTTTTGCCATTCCGGCAAAGTGGCGATGGCGGCCCGCGTAATGGTGAGGTGCGGTCCACCCCAACCGAAGACCGGGGATACGACGAGCGTGACTGTCAGTGCGAACAAAAGAACAGCGTTGAAACAATTTTCCCCGGATCGGTTTTTCATAACTGTTTCCTAAGAAAAGCTGATTACAATTGGACTGGTTTAACAATAAACACTTTATCGTTCACGCGGACGCGCTGTTCGCAGGGTAACGTGATCCATGTGCCGCGGCGGGCGCACGTACAGATCTCGGCATCGCGGCGCAGGTCCGTGACGGTTAATTCGACAATGCCGGTGGTGGAACCGTGAATGGAGAGGCTGTCTCCCAGTGTGATCGGTTGGTCTTGGATCGCGATTTGCGCGACTCTCGATTTCGGGTAATAGTTCATCACGATGCCGACATGAAGCTTTCTGGTGGTCGCCTGATTTACGTCGGTATCGGTAAATTGGTTTGCGCCGGGACGTCCATGATAGAGACCGCAGCCGAATTCCCTGTGGTAGACTTTGGCGCAATCGGTCGCCAGATGTTCCGCGAAGTCAACGGTGAAGGTGCCTTTTACAACGGCGTTGATCGCTTCGCGATACGCGGTGACGACCGCTTTGACATATTCCGGGTTGCGGGCACGTCCTTCGATTTTGAAGGAGGCGATACCTGCCGCCATGAGCTTATCGACGAAGGGCAGTGAACATAGATCACGTGCGGAGAGCACGGTGTGCGGGGTGATTGTGAAGGCGGCATTGGCGTTCTCGCCGTCACGCACTTCCCGGATCAGAAACTCGCGCCGACAGGGTTGGTGGCATTCGCCCCGGTTACTGGAACAGCCATAGGCGTCATGCGAGAGCAGACAACGCCCTGAGACCGCCACGCAGATGGCGCCATGAACAAAGGTCTCGACCTCGATGTCCACGCTTTTAACGATGGCGGCGACTTCCTCCAGCGAACATTCGCGCGCCAACACAACGCGGCTGGCTCCCTGCGCTTTCAGAAAACGGGCGGCGGCCGAGTTGGAACAGGACATCTGCGTGGAAATGTGAAAGGGAATGGCCCATCGTTTGCAGGCCTCGATCATGGCCCAATCGGCGACAATGGCGGCGTCAATGAAGCGTTTCGCAAAACGGAGCGTGTCTTCCAATTCGACCAGCTCGTTTTCAAAAAGAAGCGTGTTGAGCGTCAGGTAGAGCGGAATGCCTCGTTCGCGGCAACGTCGGGAGGCCTCGGGCAGGGATTCACGGGTGAAATTGCGGGTGGCCATTTGCCGCATGTTCAGCGTGTCGAGGCCGAGATAAACCGCGTCCGCGCCCGCGTCGAGCGCGGCCTGTAGACAGGTCATGTCTCCTGCGGGCGCGAGAATTTCCGGAAGGCATGTCATAAGAATGAGACGAGTATAACGCAAAAACGGGCGAGGCGGCAATCGACGACCCGACGTAAACGGATTTTCTCAAGCCGTCATCTTTTTTTGCGTATTTCAACAAGTGTCATGACGACCGCCGCGAAATAGCCGATCCAGATCAGGTGCAGCAGAGGGCCGATGCCGGTATGTTTGACGATGGGACCGAGAATCCAGAGAACCACGGCGGCGATGGCCCATGAACCGCCGCTGATCAGCCCCATGCGTTGGCCGAAGCGCATCGAAGAGGTTGCGTATTGCGCCAATGTGATGCACAGCGGGAAACCGGTATAGACGATGAATCCGGTGAATGCCAACAATGCCGCTGCGGCTTGGGTGCGGGGTGCAAGAAACAGATAAAGAAGGGTCAATGGCGCGCCGGTCATCGTTGAAAAAAGCAGGACGCGCAGGTGGCCGATGCGTGGCGCGAGGGCTCCCCATGTGATGGCTCCGATCATGCCGCCTATTCCGAAAAGCGTAAACGCGAATCCGCTGAATGAGAGCGAGTAGCCTGCTTCCTCATGCAAATAAGAGGGTAACAGGGTGCCTTGGATCTGAGAACAGGTGGCGAGCGTGGCGGCGATCACGAAGAGCGGTACGAAGGGGACGCTTGGAATATGCTGCCTCTTCTCCAATGCGCTCTTCTTCTTGTCTGTCTCGAGCGGCAGGCTGACGCCACAGAAAAAGAGGGGCGCCACGGCGACCGGTGCGGCGAGATAGAGCCAGGGAAGGCTGTTTAGTCCGATAAATTGGGTAAGACTCGTGGAGATGAGGGCCCCCGCGGAAAAACCCATGAATCCGGCTACCATGAAAACCGCGGTCGAGAGCGAGGAGGGAATCTTGTCGAGGCCGTGAACAGCCCGTAAACCTTCTGGATGGACTGCCGCGATGCCGAAACCGGCCGTCATAGCGAAGAGCGACATGACCACAACGCTGAACCGCCCTGCAGGCAAACAGGGGATAAAGACTGCAAGACCCGCCAGCATCACCCCCAGCGCGATCAAAACAGGACGAGTCGATGTGGAACGTCGATGTCCGACGGGAAGCTGGAAGATATTGGACGAGAAGCTTAATAAGGACGTTACGAAGATCAGCAGGGCGATCGACAAACGGTAATGGTCGCGCATGGGCATGATCACGGGCGCGACGAGGCCGCCATAGGTGTCGGCAACGGCGTGAGCGAACGTCAGCGCTAATAGTTGACGCCATTGATGCGCATGCGAAGGGGTTTTACTCATGAAAACGAAACGTCTTAAGTGGTTCTCATAAGGGCGTCAAGCCAGCAAGCGGGGTGTTCGTTGACGGGAGTGGCCGCCGCTGTCATAATACCGCCATGGAGAATACCGAGATTCTGGAGGACGACGTTCTGGCCGAGGAGGATGCAAGCG